>JAYVVR010000441.1:0-2869 GCA_043786835.1 Armatimonadota bacterium
ACTTGCGAGAGACCATACTGGGAAATGCTTTCGGTATGGTCGAGATGCGGCATCCCTGCCAGGGCCTGCTCGAGCGGAAACGTCACTCGCGACTCCAGCTCTTCCGGCCCCAGTGCGGGGTCCAGAGCACTGACAATGACCTGCGTATTGGTGACATCCGGCTCCGCGTCAATCGGCAGCTTGGACGCCTGCCAGCTGCCGAACCCGAGCAGGAACAGCGTCAAAACGATCACAGCGACCCGCTGCTTGATGGCAAATCCGACAATGGCATTGATCATAGTAGTCGTTCTAAGAACCCCTCCCGCTCGTACCTCGCTCGAGGGGTTTCTAATTCAGCGTGTCTTTGATCATTTGCGACTTTAAAATGAACGCATTGGTTGTCACAATCGGCTGGCCGCTTGATAGGCCCTGCTTAATCTGGGTCAGACCGCCGACGGTCGCACCGACCTGAACGGGCTGGGCGATATAGACGCCGGGCTTATCGCCGGGCATGAATACGATGTGGCCTTTCTCGGAAACCTGCACGGCAGCCTGCGGCACGGCGACCACCCCCGACTGAGACGCACCGGAAATCTTCGCAGCCACATAAACGCCGGGGCGCAGTTTAGTGTCTGGGTTCCGTATCGCGCAGTAAACTGGCACCGTGCGCGTGTTCGGGTCAACACTCGCCCCGACAACCGAAACCATTCCCCGATAATTGCGGCCCGGCGCGGTATTCGAGACAACCTGCACGGGCAGACCGGCCCGCAGGTGGGCAATATCTTCCTGGTAGACAGAAAGCTGGACGATCACGACGCTGAGATTGGTCAAAGTCAGAAACGGCTTATCAGGCGTCACGGCTTCCCCAACCGACGCCATCCGGGCGCTGACCTGGCCGGAGATCGGCGCACGGACCGGCAGCAGGCCGCCCGCCGGTGAAGCTTCGTCCACAATCGGCGCACCAAGCTGGCGAAGCTGGGCGGCGGATGCCTCGACCTCATGCGCGGCTTGAATGTACGCGCTGCGAACCGGGTCAATCTGCTGGCCGGTCAGCGCCCCGCTCTGGAAAAGCTGTCCCTGCCGGGTCAGGGTCCGCTCGGTGATAGATGCCCGGTTGCGGGCGTTTCGCAGCCGGTCCACAGCGGCGGCAAGCAGCGCTTTCGTGTTCGCGAGTGCGGCAATCGCCGCCTGAGAGTCGGCCTGGGCCTGCTGCAAGTCCTGGCGCGATAAAAGCTGGGCATTGAACAAAAGCTCGGCGCGGGCAGAGCGCTTTTGGGTGAGGTTCACTTGGGCGTCGGCCTGTGCGACTTGTGCCTGGGCGGCGACTACTGCTGCCTGAGCGTTCGTCACTTCACCCTGCGTTTGGGCCGCATTGAGCCGGGCGGTTTCCAGCGCGGGGCGTCCATAGACGCCGAGACGCCCAAGCTGAAGCTGACGATTTAGTGTCACCCGGACGGCATCTCGGCGCAGGAGGGCATCGGCATAGACCGTCTGATACTGAAACAGCTCGGGGCTGGACACATAGGCGATGGTCTGGCCCGCGCGGACATTTTCCCCGACATTAACCAGCACTTTGACGACCTTGCCGGCCAGGCGCGGCGCAACCTGGGCCTGCCCGTTGATGTTCGGCGCGACGGTGCCGAATGCTTCCAAAGGCGACGGCAAGGTAGCCCGAAATGCCCGGCCCACCTGAAGCTGGGCGTATTGGAGCTGCTGCGGGTCAAGCGAGATTGTCGGCGGACCCTCTTGCGCGTGGGCTGGCGGCGACGCGGCCTGCGGCTTATCGCTGCTTTTTGCGCTCACTTTGCTGGCTCCGTGTCCGAGAAAGAAGCTGGCCGCGCCGACGCCGAGCGCCAGCAGACCGATATAAATCCACTGGGGAATACGATAGAAAAAGAGTTTGGTGCGACGGCGTCCGTCGCGCAGTTTTCCGGCAAAGCTCATGGTCTGTTCAGTTCTAATGTCAGTTCGGCTCGCAGAACCGGCGGGATAACGCCGGCAGCCCGGTCAAAGTCTGCTGCGGCCTGGTTCACCTGAGCAAGCGCCCCGAGACGCTCGCTGGTGACCTGCCGGAATGTCCGCTCGGCATTCAGCACTTCGACAATCGTCAGCGCCCCCGCCGCAAAGCCGGTCTGGGTAGACTGCAAAACAGCGCGGGCGTCAGCCACAATGCTCCCATCGTATTCCGACAGTGCCGCGCGGGACGCCGACAGCCGGGACGCCGCCTCCACGGTTTCGGCGCGAACTTGTGCCTGGGTACCAGCGACGCGCGATTGGGCCGCATCGGCGGTCAGATCTTCCTGACGGATCAGCTCACGCCGGGTTCCATAGTCGAGCGGGATCGTGACGACGACGCCGAGGCCCGCGTCCATGTATTTTGGCGTAATCTGGCTAATCCGGAACTCCGGCGCGAGATCAGGCCGGCCCTGCGCCCGTGCCAGCGACGCCCGCGCATGGGGCAGGTCGCGGGTCGCTTCGGCCTGGGCAATCTCGCCCCGTGCCGCCAGTGCCTGACTTTGGGCCAGTGATAAGTCAATTTGGGCTGTACTTAACGTCGCGTCGTCCGGCAAAATCGCGATAATCGGGTCCAAAGCCGCGCGGCCTAGATAGGCATTTAAAAGCGTCCGCGCGGCCTGTTCTTCGCCCACCGCCTGTGCCTCGGCGACCCTTGCCCGCGCAGCTTCGATCGAAGTCAGACGCGCTTCGATGCCGGGCCGTGCGCCGAGCGAGACCTGTTTACTAGCGAGCACGTCAAATTGTTCCGTCACTCTCCGTACTTCCTGGGCCAGCCGAAGCTGCTCCTGGGCGCGGGCCAGCATGTTGAAGTCGGTCCGGGCGGTATAGACAAGTGTTTGAAGCTGAACCAGCGCCGAGGCCTGTATCAAGCGAA
>JAYVVR010000442.1:0-2865 GCA_043786835.1 Armatimonadota bacterium
GAAGGGCGTCCTGGCGGTAATGTTGAAATCATCTACTTTGGTGGGGAACATGGCGAAGCCTTCGTGGTGCTTGGCGGTCATCACGATGTATCGCATGCCGGCCGCTTTGGCATAGCCCACCCACTGGTCGGCGTTGAACTGCTCCGGGTCAAATTGGTTGGCGTAGGCGGCGTATCTGTCCACGGGGATGTTCGCGATCCGCATGATCCACTCGCCGATGTTGTCGATGGGCTTGCCGTCGTAGACGCCGGCCGGAACGGAATACAGGCCCCAGTGGATGAACATACCGAAGCGTGCCTCACGCCACCAGTGCATCCGAATGTCGCGCTGGGCCTTGGTTTCGGTCGCGTGTGGATCTACGGACTGGACGGTGGCCTGGCTATGGGCCGGTGCTGCGCCGAACAGCAGGGATGCGGCGAGGCAAAGCAGGGCAGGAGCGCGATAGGTAAAGCGGGGCATGAGAGAGTTGTTCCTTTTCGTGATTGTGTGGGCCAGAAAAACGTATTATTTTTCTGGTCTACCCGCGTGAGCCGCGGCGGGCCGGCGAGCGTCAATTGGATTTATGCCTGCTGCTTGTGGGTGACCATGACCGGCACCGGGTCCAGCACATCACCAGTCAGTGCCGGCTCGGCCCGCTCTTTTATACCGCAGCATTTGCACTAGCATTTGTCAATGCCGTCGCCTGCTGCGCGGTGATCGTCTCGTTTACCGTCTTTTTTGCCCTACCGGGACACCCCCGAAGCCGCAGGTCAGCGGGTAATGTCCCCAATGACCTGCTCCGCGTCGGATTCGGTCGTGCCCACTTCCAGCCACCGATAAACCGCACCTGCAATCAGTGCGCCGAGTATCGGAGCAAGCCAGAACAGCCAAAGCTGGGCAATAAACGGGCCGCCCGCAAACAGCGCCGGGCCAGTTGACCGGGCCGGGTTGACCGACAGGTTCGTCACAGGAATGCCGATGAGATGGATCAGAGTCAGTCCCAGCCCAATCGCAATCGGCGCAAAGCCCTTCGGTGCACGTCCGTCAGTCGCGCCGAGGATAATTATCAAGAAGAAGAACGTCAGCACGACTTCGGCGGTGAAACACGCTCCCAGACTGTAATGGCCCGGCGAATGGTCCCCGTAGCCGTTCGACGCGAAGCCCGCGTGGACGTCGAAGCCGGCCTGCCCGCTGGCAATGAGATACAAAACACCTGCGCCGACAATGCCGCCGACGACCTGAGCGATAATGTACGGCAGCAGGTCGGACGCCGGGAACCGCTTGCCGGCCCATAATCCAATCGAGACGGCGGGGTTCAAGTGGCATCCCGAGATATGCCCGATGGCATAAGCCATTGTCAAAACCGTCAGGCCAAACGCCAGCGCAACCCCAACAAATCCAATGCCGAGATTGACATTCGCATTGTCAGGCGTCAGAAACTTCGCGGCCAGTACCGCGCTGCCGCAGCCGCCGAAGACCAGCCAGGCCGTACCGAGGAGCTCGGCCGCCGCACGTTTCACGAGTGGAACAGTTGCCATAGGAACACCTTCTTTGAGAGAAATTTCAGAGTGACGGCTGGAATTGCACATCCGACCTACTTTAGCAGGTTTATGATACAGTGTCAAGTGTTATCATCGCTAACTCCTGATACTTCAACTCCTGATACTTCTGCGGTGTTGCGAGACTGCACTGTCTGCCGATAATCAGCAATGGGAGATAACCACGCTCATGGCGACACTTTCGGCCTCGACGGCCCCGCAGGAAAGAATCGCAGGACCGCCGGGAGACAATTCAAGCACCAGACGCTTAATTCAGTGGGGCGAACGTCCAGTGTTCATTGGGTGCGCCGGGTACATCCGCCCATTGATCAATCGCCCCTCCCTGACTTTGTGACGCGGCCGCGACTTCCATGTCCAGCTTGCTATAGGCATTGACGAGTTTATAGGTACCATCACCGACGGGAACGAGTGTCCATTCCTGGTCGGCGCCGCCGGTAATCGGCCACTGTATCACCGCCGTGCCATTGGTCGTGCCGAGGCCGGAGTCGTCAAGGACCAGACCCCCGGAGTTGGCAAATGTCCAGTTGCCGTCACTGAGCTGCGCTGCCAGCCAGTGATCGTTCGAATTGTTATAGGGCGAGGTCGTTCCCTGATACTGGTTAGGCTGTGTTCCCTGACTGCCGCCCCAGGAGTCAAGAACGCGCCCGCTGTTGAAACTGACTAACTCGTAACTTCTTCCGCTGACGAGCGGCGGGTTGATCGCTGCCGCCCCCTGCTGTAAACCGGCAAGGATGTCAGTTTTTAGGTAATAGTTGGTGGGGTTGGCCGGGTTCTGCCACTGCGACAACGTCGCTGTCCATTTCGATAAGATAGAACTGTACGAATCGGTAGCCAGATTATAGTTCATTGAGCCGTCGTAGTCAAATAAGGCCCAGCCGCCGTTATTGACCGCTTTGTAAGTCCAGGTCGTCCAGGCCCATCCCAGATGGTCGAAGCCCTGGGTCATATCCGCCGCGTTTTGAGTGACATTGCTGGAATCGTCGCTTTTGCACTCCCCGACATAGCACGGAAACAGGGTTGAATACTCGGTGTGGGTGGAAAGATTGGCAGCAAATGTACTTAGATCGGCTTTGTTTCCGGCGGGATAGTGGCCGGAACACATCGTGTTGGTCCAGCCGAGGCCGGAAAAGTCGGCTGTGTTAACCCATTCTGCGACCAGCATTCGATTGGGGTCAGCGGCCCGAACCGCAGCATAAAAGGCCCGATGTGCGTCGTAATAGTCGTTGGAGCCGGTTGGCTCATTGATCAGATCAAACGCCGCAATCGTGCCGTTCCCCTGAAAATGCGTCGCCAGTGCCGACCAGATTGCCGCCGACTGGGTACGCTG
>JAYVVR010000443.1:0-20785 GCA_043786835.1 Armatimonadota bacterium
GCTAAGATCGGGGCGATATCGTGAGTGTAGGTAATCTGCGACGACGCGATTTGGGCTGCCGGACGCCGCAGGATGCAGCCGAACGCGGCAAGCTTCGGGTGAGCGACAGGCTTACCGGCCAGCACGGCATCAAGCGCGTCGGCCAAATCGCTATGGTGAACCAATGTCGTATCGGCGTTGTCGTCAATGCGGCCTGCGTAGACGACCTGGCCCGACTGACTGACCACAAACGCCGACGGCGTCAGAGTCGCGCCATATTTAGTCGCTAGCACCGCGTCGGTATCGCGGATCACTGGAAATGTGAACGCATGGCTTCTGGCGAATGCCGTCATTTCGGCCTGTCCTTCCTGGACATTCGAAAAGACACCGATCAAAGCAACGCCGTGCTTGCCGTAGTTACGGGCGAGAGTGTTCAGACGGGGCGCATAGACTTTCGAGACCATGCACTGCGTGGACAAAAAGACGTACACTGTTGCTTTGTACTGAGCGGCGGCAACACTGGGGACCGGGTTCGCCTGTGCCGTAATCTGCCTAGAAGTGCCGCCGGTCAGCAGACCAGCAAGCACGGACAGGGCGGCGATGGGGGCGAGTAGCGAGAGTATGTGAGCCGTTTTGGCGGCGCAGCGTGTCTTGTTAAGCAGAGACATAGCAAAGACTTTCTACAAAGTAAATAGAGGCGTTGGTTGTTACGAGGGCGCTGGTACGAGGGCGTTCACGCCCTCGTACATGTGCCCGGATATTTGCAACAATGATAGCCGAATCCGGCGCGTGACGTCAAGTGTCGCTGTCAGCGTCGCGTTGACAATCCCCGCACAGGCCGGGTACACTTAAAGCCATCACATTACCCGCTTTCCCCATCAGGTAACAGCACACAGTAAATAGAAATCGCACACAGGAGCAGCACCAACTATGCAGGTGACCAAAGAGCCGCTTGACCCCTGTCAAGTCGCCCTCACGATTGAGGTGGAAACGGACACTGTTGTCCAGGCCGTCGATAAAGCCTACCGCGAATACGCAAAATATGTTTCCGTTCCCGGCTTCCGCAAGGGCAAAGCGCCCCTTTCCTTTGTCAAGCAGCGGGTTCCCGAGACCGATGTCCGGCAGCGGGCGGCGGAGCTTCTCGTCGAGCCAGCCTACGCTGCCGCAATCGAGCAGGAAGAAATCGAGCCGTTTGCCCAGCCGAAACTGGAGCTGATGCAGCTTGAATTCAAAGAAAAGCCATTTATCTTCAAAGCCATTGTCCCTCTGCGCCCTGAAGTCGAGCTAGGACCGTACACGGGCCTGACCGTCGAAAAGAATAAGTACGAGCTGTCTGACGATAACGTCGAAACCCAAATGCAGCGGATGCGTGAGCGGGCCGCCGAGTACCCCGTCGTCGAGCGGCCCGTCCAAATGGGCGATCTCGTCGTCGCCGAGCTGTCGGCACTGGTAGACAGCCGGCCCGAAGCAGCAGACATGCGCCCGACTATGATTGAAGTCGGCGCAGACAACATTCCTGGCTTTGATGACCAGCTTCTCGGCATGGAAAAAGAAGAGGAAAAGACGTTCACACTGACTTATCCCGAGACCTACCCCGATACGGAGCTGGCGAACGAAGAGGCAGAGTTTACCGTCAAAATCAACGAAATCCACGAAAAAAAGATTCCGGAGCTGGACGACGAGCTGGCACAAAAGCTGTCGAGTGGCCGCTATCAGACCGTTGAGGAGTTCCGAACCGAGCTAAAAGCGGACATGGAAAAGTCGCTGGTCGCGAACGCCGAAAGCGAAGCGGATTCCAAGCTGATCGATCAGATTATCGCCGGGTCAACTATTAAGTATCCACCGGTGCTGGTCGAAGCGGAAGTGGACGATGAAGTCAAAGCCCTGCTTTCTCGATTGCAGCAGCAGCAGGTCGAGATTGACGATTACCTGCAGCAGCTCGGAAAGACCCGTGAGCAGCTTGTGTCGGAGTTCACTGAAGGCGCGAAGAAGCGGATTGAGATTGGCCTACTGCTCGGAAAAGTCGCCGACACCGAAAAGCTGCTGCTGACCGACAGCGATGTTGAAGCGGCGCTCTCGGAGCGGGCCACCGAAGAGCGGACCTCGCCGGCGGCAGTGCGGGCGATGCTGGAAACGAACAACGGCATGGATGCGCTGCGGAACCGGGCGCAGGCGAAAAAAGTCCTGGATTTCCTGCGGGGATCGGCCATAATGGAAGAGAAGGTTGTGAGTGCCGACGCAACAGGAATCCAGGCGGATGCGATGGACGACGCGGCAGACGAAGCCGCTGATGCGATTGAGGACGAACCTCTTGTGACAGCAGAACTCTCTGCACCCCTAGAAGGCGGTACTGAATGACCTGGATTCCGACAGTCATCGAGCAAAGCCCGCGCGGCGAGCGGGCCTACGATTTATGGTCGCGTTTGATGAAGGACCGGATTGTCTTCATCGGCGATCAGATCCACCCGGCGATGGCGAACATCGTGGTCGCCCAGTTTTTGTTTTTGGAAAAAGAAGACCCGGACAAAGACATCGAAGTCTATATTAACTCGCCTGGCGGCGACGTCATGGCGGGCCTCGCGATTTACGACACGATGCGCCATATCAAGCCCGATATTGCGACAACTTGTGTCGGCATGGCAGCGTCCATGGGCGCGGTGCTGCTTTCCGGCGGCACCAAAGGCAAGCGATCCGCGCTGCCGAACTCCCGGATCATGATCCATCAGGGAAGCGGCGCGTACCAGGGAACGCCGAAAGATATGGAGATTTCCATGCGCCTGCATATGTCGTTTGTCGAGCGTCTGACTTCGATTATCGCTGACAACAGCGGGCGTGAGTTTTCGCAGGTCTCCCGCGATATGGATCGCGATTACTGGATGACGTCCGAAGAAGGCGTCGAATACGGCATTATTGACACTGTGCTCAGCCGATAATCAACCCCCGGCCCTGATTATTGGTTTGCGATATTCGGGGCCGGAAAAGGACAGACATGGCGAGAATTGGGAACGAGCGTAACGACAGTCGCTGTTTGCTGTGCGGCAAGGGCCGGGAGCAGGTCAAAAAGCTGATTTTGGGCCTGCACGGAGGCGTCTGCCTCGAATGCGTGGATTTGTGCAAAGAGCTGATCCGTGACGAAACTCAGAAAGAGGAAGAGTTCTCAAATATTGGCAGTGTGCCGAAACCGAAAGAAATCTACCGTATCCTGTCTCAGTACGTCGTCGGCCAGGAGCAGGCGAAGCGCACCCTCTCGGTCGCCGTTTACAACCATTTTAAGCGCATTAATTCGTCGTCCACCGATGTTGAGCTGCAAAAGTCCAACATTCTGCTGCTCGGTCCGACCGGCAGCGGCAAAACTCTTCTCGCTCAAACGCTCGCCAAGATACTGAACGTTCCGTTCGCGATTGCCGATGCGACTTCTCTGACCGAAGCCGGCTATGTCGGCGAAGATGTCGAAAACATTCTCTTGAAGCTCCTGCAAGCCGCAGACAATGGCGAGAATATCCAAACAGTCGTCAAGAACGCCCAGCGGGGCATTATCTATATTGACGAAATTGACAAAATCACCCGCAAATCCGAAAGCCCCAGCATCACCCGCGACGTGTCCGGCGAAGGTGTCCAGCAGGCGCTATTAAAGATTTTAGAAGGCACGATTGCCAATGTCGCGCCGCAAGGCGGGCGCAAACACCCCCAGCAGGAATATGTCCAGATTGATACGACAAATATCCTGTTCATCTGCGGCGGCGCGTTTGAGGGCATCGAAGACGCGATTGAGCGGCGCTTGAACCAGAAGTCGCTTGGCTTCCGGGCCAGTATTGCCTCAAAGCGCGACCGCCGGGCTGGGGACATGCTCGCCCATATCCTGCCCGAAGATTTGCTGCGCTACGGCCTCATCCCCGAGTTCATCGGCCGCCTGCCGGTCGTCACGACCCTGCGCTCTTTGGACCACGAAGCGCTTGTCTCCATTCTCACCGAACCCAAAAACGCGCTGATTAAGCAGTACGCTAAGTTCTTCGAGTTCGACGGTGTCGAGCTAAAGTTCACCGACGATGCGCTGCAGGCCATCGCCGAGGAAGCCATCAAGCGGTCTACCGGGGCGCGTGCCTTGCGAACGATTATCGAGCAAGTCATGCAGGACATCATGTACGAGGTCCCGTCAGACCGCAGCATCCAGAAAGTGGTCATCACCGCCGATACCGTCCGCCAGCATATTTCGCCTCTGCTGCTCACGACCCCGGAGCTTAGGGCGGCGTCATAATCGGCATGGATAAAAGAAAATGCAGGCACGGCCTCTCCCCCTTTCGACAAAGATTGCATTGTGGTGTGTCGCGGTAATTGTTCTCGCAATGCTCATCCTGCCCGGCGAGAGCATCAGCTACATGAAGTACAATGCGGCTTTCGCGATGTGCAAAATGAACTTGAAACAGGTCGGGCTGGCAGTACAAACCTACCGAGGCAGTCACGCAGGCCAGATGCCGCCGGCATTGATAGCTTTGCCGCCAATTATTAACAGCCAGTCGCCGTTCTGGTGCCCTTTGTCCGGGAACGAAACGACACGGGCGACTTATCACGAGGTTGCATATCGGTATCGGTTTCTTGGCAAGCCAAACGCCGCCGACATTGTTTGCTGGGACAGTCATCCGCACCGACGCTGGCAGACTTATTTTGTATGGCTGAACCGCCCGAACAGGAATGTTCTGCTGGCCGACGGACAGGTCAAGAATATGCCGGAAGCCCAGTTTCAACGGTTACATTTGGTGGGGCAGACTTGGATTATCCGCTGAGGCTGGTAAGCGCCATGTGCTTTCGGACCATATATTGAAACATACGGCTACACAGCGCGGACGCTACGAAGTACCGCTTCGCGGCACTAAAAACAATTCTAAGACTGTCTTAACCCCATGAAGCGGGTGTTTTGTGGCGTCCGCGCCGGGTAGCCGTGCCATTTATTGCATGGTTTTCATCCTACAAGAAGCGAGAAAGTGAACGTCACTCGCTGTTAAAAGCGTCCTTCGGGCGACAAGAGACCGAACGTGAACTAATCTTTCGTCCGAAGGACAACCCTATTCAGCGAGAGGAGTTTACTCCCTCGCTGTCTTCACGTTCATTGCATACATATGACTGCCAAAAACATCTTGGAACTTACGCGCTTGTTTTATCAGTTAGCAGAAGAGGCTGATCGCCAGAATACTGACTGCCAAGTTCAGGTGCTCTTCAACGACGGTGAACGCGTCGCTTTGCAGATTGTCTCGACAACACATCTGGTCTTAGACGCGACAATCATTGCTGTCCCTCTGCTTCCAGATGGGACGGAAAGTTCTGATGCTGGGCTTCAGTTCTCGCTTGAAGATGTTCAAGAAGTAGTTGACTACAAAAGCGGACATTGTATATTTCGTGCTGACGTCATCTGACATCACCAACAAAGGTATTCTATCACTTATGGCCCGTACCCCTTCCACCTCGCCCCGTGCGAGAAAAACTCCGACCAAGCGCACTGCCGCAGAAACGCTTGCCCCGGCGGCGTTCCCCAATGAGCTGCCGCTGTTGCCGATCCGCGACAATGTCCACTTTCCCGGCATTATCTTTCCGCTGTTTGTCGGACGCGAAAAGTCTGTCCGGGCACTCGATGAAGCCATGGCCGGGAGCGAGCATATCCTGCTGATGGCCCAGAAGCAGGTCGCGACCGAGGACCCGGAAACGGAAGATTTGCATGAGATTGGCATTGTCGCCGAAATTATTCAGATACTTAAAGTTCCCGACGGCACGGTGCGCGTCATGCTTGAAGGCAAAGAGCGCGTCAGAGTAACTGAATGGACACAGACCGAGCCGTTTTTCGGGGTCAAGATCGAACGCTTGCCAGTCTTTCCGATTGCGCCGCTTGAAGCCGAGGCTTTAATGCGCTCGGTCATGGGGCAGTTCGAGCAGATCGCGAACACCGGCAAAAACATCCCGCCGGAAGTGGTTGTCACGCTGCTGAACATCGAAGAGCCGGGCAGCCTCGCAGACCATGTAGCGTGGCACCTGCCGTCGCTCCGGGTCGAAACGAAGCAGGAGCTTTTGGAAATACTAGACCCGCAGGAGCGGCTGCAGCGATTAAGCCTGCTACTGACCAAAGAGTTCGAAATCCTCCAAATCCAGAAGAATATCCGGTCGCGGGTCGAAAAAGAGATGGGCGAAACCCAGCGGGAGTTTTTACTGCGCGAACAGATGAAAGCCATCCAGCAGGAGTTAGGCGAGCGGGATGAGCGGCAGAGCGAGGTAGACGAATACCGAACCAAAGCCCTGGAAGCGAAGCTGCCGGAAGAAGTCGCGGAGCGGGCGGCAAAAGAGATTGACCGGCTCGAAAAAATGCCGTTCGGGATGCCGGAAGGCGTCGTGATACGGTCCTATTTAGACACCCTGCTGGCACTGCCCTGGTCGGTCATCTCGGAAGAGACGCTCGATGTCGGCGCTGCCGAGGACATTCTTAACGAAGACCATTACGGACTGGCGAAAGTCAAAGAGCGTATTTTGGAATTCTTAGCCGTGCGCCAATTAGCAGGGACGCTGAAAGGCCCGATTATCTGCTTTGTCGGTCCGCCCGGCGTCGGCAAGACGAGTCTCGGCAAAAGCATCGCACGGGCGTTGGGCCGGAAGTTCGTGCGGATTTCGCTCGGCGGCGTCCGCGACGAGGCCGAGATACGAGGCCACCGGCGAACGTATATCGGGGCCATGCCGGGCCGAATTTTGCAGGGCTTGAAGCAGGCCGGAACTCGCAACCCGGTCTTTATCCTCGACGAGATTGACAAGATGGGGTCGGACTTCCGGGGCGATCCGTCGTCGGCTTTGCTGGAAGCGCTGGACCCGGAGCAGAACGGCGAGTTTTCGGACCACTATCTCGAAGCCCCGTTTGACTTGTCGGAAGTCATGTTCCTGACGACCGCCAACCTATTAGACCCCATCCCCCCGGCCCTGCGGGACCGGATGGAAGTGATCTCGTTCTCAGGCTACACCGAAGACGAAAAAGTGCAGATCGCCGAAGCGTTCTTGATCCCGAAGCAAATCAAAGACCACGGCCTGACCGACGCCATGATCTCCATTCCGACCGAGACCGTCCGCAAAATTATTCGCGAGCATACGCGCGAAGCGGGCGTTCGGAACTTCGAGCGCGAGCTGGCGTCGGTGTGCCGCAAGATTGCCCGCCGGGTGGCTCAAGGCGATACTGCACCGGTGGTTGTGGACGACGTCGAGCTGACAAAGCTGCTCGGGTCACGCAAGTACACCTATGGGGTTATGGAGGAGCTTGACGAAGTCGGCGCGGCCACGGGCCTCGTCTACACCGAAGCCGGTGGGGACGTGATTTCGATTGAAGTCTCGACCATGAAAGGCAAAGACGGGCGTCTGACGCTGACGGGTCAGCTTGGCGACGTCATGAAAGAGTCCGCGCAGGCTGCGATGTCCTATGTCCGGTCCCGCGCCGAACTGCTGGGTCTCCTGCCGGACTTCAACGAGCATTTGGAAATCCACGTTCATGTCCCGGCAGGCGCGGTCCCGAAAGACGGCCCTTCGGCGGGCATCACGCTCGCGACCGCAATGGCGTCTGCCCTCACCGGCCGCCCTGTCCGCAAAGACATCGCCATGACCGGCGAGATCACCCTGCGCGGCCGTGTCCTGCCGATTGGCGGCCTCAAAGAAAAAGTGCTGGCTGCTCACCGCGCGGGCATCCGGACCATACTTCTGCCTGCAGAGAACGAGAAAGACTTGGAAGACCTTCCCGAGAACATCAAGGCCGAAATGACGTTTGAGCCGGTGACTCATGCCGACCAGGTGCTGAAGCTGGCCCTGCTCGAAAAGCCGTGATTAGTTGGTATACTGACACAAGAGGTGAACCCGATGAACAACACATTGACCGCCGACACGATGACCGAGCCGTCGCCGGAAGAAATCGCCCGCATGAGAGCGGAACTCGACGAGATGTATGTCGAGGCGGAGAAGACACTCGCCCGCATGGACGCACATCGGCCCGAAATCGATCAGATGCGAGCAGAAACGGAAGTCATGCTGGCATCAATCGAAAAGATGCTGAGGCGCTGACATTATGGCATGGTGGCAGGATACCTACAAGTATGCCAAGCTGGTCATGTCGCTTGTTGCGAGGACTGATCGGCACGAAACTGACATCAAAGCACTGCAAGCAGAAGTTAAAAGCCTGACGGCGGCAATTCAGCAAATGGCTTTCGACCGACAGCGCGATCAAGACAAGGCTGAGTATGCCCAACAATTAGCCCTACAGGAAAAGCAGTTGGCGTTGCAGGAAAGTAGGATGGCGGCGAAGGACTACG
This sequence comes from Armatimonadota bacterium, assembly GCA_043786835.1. Taxonomy (GTDB): domain Bacteria; phylum Armatimonadota; class Armatimonadia; order Armatimonadales; family Capsulimonadaceae; genus JANXMY01. The sequence goes on from JAYVVR010000443.1 coordinate 8,298, forward strand.
AACTACTGCTGGCGCGATTAGAAACAAAGCTTATAAGCTATGAGCGTCGCCTGCCGCCACCCGCAAAGTCGGAAGAGATTTTATAGCCGGTAAAAGTGAATGCAAACACGCTGTGAAATTTGCGGGGAACCTGCCCTTGCGACGGCGTTGGGCGGGCGGTTGTGTGACCTGCATCGGCCAAACGAGCGGCAGTGTACCCGCTGCGGCGTGCGGATTTGGGCATGACCGGAGCCGCCGGAGTTTGACCCGTGTTCCACCTGTCGTTTTCGCCAGCGCATTCCTGCGATGATGGAGAGCATGACCGAGGCGGACCGCGAAGTTGTTTCTCAGCATATGGAGGCAGGCCACAGAATTAACGCGATCAAGGCCCTTCGCGAGACGCTGAATTTGCCTCTCAAAGAAGCCAGAGAACTGTGCTGTCTTCTTTATCCGAGTTAAGCCTAACGTAAAAGTATAGCTTCCGAAATTGGCTACCCGTAGGGCGTAGGGCTTGCCCCTACCCTCTTAACCCCTACCCTCTTAACCCCTTCCTTCTTGACTGCTACTTTTCATGTTACAACGAGGGCGGGGGCAAGCCCGGCCCCTACAATAAGTCCGTTCTGAGTGCCGCAAAGCGGTAGTTCACAGCGTCCGCGCTCAATAGCTGTGCCCTTTAGGGCATGGTTCTTTTTTGTCTGTGAGCGTCTGGAAATAGGGAGCCGCGTATTGCTCTAGCTTTCTCACAGCATCCGCGATCAGCGCATCAATCTTTGGCAGGAACTTTTCCGGCGGCAGGGTGCTAGTTCCAGTTTGTGCAAACCGTGCTTTCTGGACTTCTACCGGCTGATATTCTTCAAGTACCCACCACGGGTCTTTGTCGTCGCCTCGAAACTCCGCAAGACGAAACAGAATACTCGGCAGCTCAAGCGTGTCGTTCGGGTTGAGGAAGAAATCTTCCTCTGGACAAAGGCCGTCGCGGCTAAAGCCGATGTCTAAATTGAACTCGTCGGCATTGTCGTGAATGACCAGCAAAATGAAGAGTGTCAATTCGGCATTTGGTGATGATTGATACAGACGACCGCCATGCGCTCTTCTTTGGAGCCGGGAGAGCCGGAATTCAGGAAATGCGGTTTGCAACGCTGCTCCAAACTTTCCCTTGACGACTTTCGTGTAGGCACTGTGCATCAATTTTAGCTCCGGCGCAAAATATTCCCTGAGAGAACGTCGGTTTGGATGCCGTCTTGCAGGGCGAGTCTGCCGTTGACCAGAACGTGGTGGATGCCGGCGGGGAACTGGTGCGGGTCAGCGAATGTCGCGCAGTCTTCGATTGTGAGCGGATTGAAAATAGTAAGGTCGGCTTTGGCGCCGACTTTGATGACGCCCCGGTCGGTGAGGTGCAAACGCTGGGCTGGGAGGCTGGTCATGCGGCGGATGGCTTCGGCAATGGACAGGACTTCGCGGCCACGGACGTAGTGCGAAAAGACGCGGGGGAACGTGCCGTAGGTGCGCGGATGGGTCTTGTCGGCGGCCATTTCGCTGGCAGGGTCGTTTGCGACGCCGTCGGAGCCGATCATGGTGTGAGGGTCACTTAGGATAAACTCGACGTCTTCTTCGGACATGGCGAAATGGACGGCGGCGACGAAGCCGTCTTCCTCAGACAGCAAATCAATCGCGGCTTCGGCAGGCGACTTGCCGGCGTGTCTGCCTAGCTCGGTCAGGGTCAGGCCCTGAGTGTCCCGGCGGGTGCGGGCGATGCCGATCTGGAGAGTGTCCCAGTCCCAGGGCTCGGCGTTGATCTCGGCCAGCATTCTTTGCCTCGCGCCAGGGTCGCGCAGCAGCCCAAGCGTGTCTTCGACGGTGCCGTCGTTGACCCAGCGCGGGAGCAGGATTACGCTGAGGCCGGTCATAAACGCGGTGTAGGGATACTGATCAGTGAAAACGTCGAGGCCGGACGCACGGGCCTCAGCCATCATCGGGAGCGTGATCTGCGGCTTACCCCAGTTCGCACGTCCTTCGCATTTATGGTGCGAGAGCTGGAGCGGAATGCCGGTGGCTTCGGCGACATCTAAAGCCTCTTGAATGCTTTCGACAAGTGTATCGCCTTCGTTGCGGATATGAGTGGCATAGAAACCGCCGGCATCATGGGCAACGGCGGCGAGGGCGGCGATTTCATCGTGCCCAGCATAGCCGCCGGGCAGGTATTCGAGGCCCGTAGACAGGCCAATCGCGCCGTCATCAAGCGCCTGCGACAACCTGCGCTGCATCGCAGACAGCTCACTCTCGGTCGGCGGTCGGTCATCAAAACTCAAGACGGATTTCCGAATGGTGCCATGTCCTGCCAACGTCGCGACATTGCACGCAATCCCGCCGTCTTCGACCCGTGCGAGATACTCACTTAAACGCGACCAGTTCAGCTCGGTGCCGCCGCGCTCGGCCCAGCGGCGCTCCTGCGTGAACACATCGCTCAAAGTGACTAATCCAATGCTCGTGCCGCAGTTGCCGACGACCTCGGTGGTGACACCCTGGGCAATCGAGCTGCGCATGGGCCGGTTGATCAGCAGCGTAAAGTCAGAGTGCGTATGGATGTCAATAAAGCCGGGCGCGACTGCAAGGCTGGTAACATCGAGTGTTTGCCCGGCGCGTTCTTTGGACAAATCCCCCACTGCCGTGACTGTGTCGCCGGTGATGGCAATGTCAGCGTTAAGGCCCGACCCGCCGAGGCCGTCATACACAATTCCGCCGGTCAAAATCAAATCAATCATGCCGGAATAGTAGCACTTCAGGCAGAGAATGTCAACCGGCTTGCATCGGAGTGGCGGCGACGAGCGGAGAAGCAAAAACGACAAAAAATCCCAAAAACGACAAAAAATCCCAAGCACAGGTTTGTACTTGGGATGATAGCGTCATCTGATTTTGATAAGCCGACACGCGGATTCGAACCGCGGACCTGCTGTTTACGAAACAGCTGCTCTACCACTGAGCCATGTCGGCGCCTGCAACAGGTGACGAGAAGATTATACTCAGGTCGCGGGGATGATGTCAAGAGGGATAGCAAAGCAATCCCCGTGTCGGGTATACTTTTCAGCATATGAGTTTTGCGTATGGACTATGATGACGCGCTGACATATCTTGACGGACGGCTGCGGCTGGGGATTAAGCTGGGAAACGAGCGGTTTCTCGCACTGCTGCACCGTCTGGGCAGCCCGCAGGAGCGCCTGCGGGTGGTCCACATCGCCGGGACAAAGGGCAAAGGGTCTACAACAGCAATGGTCGCCGGCGTTTTGTCGGCGGCCGGGTACAAGACCGGGCACTATCTCTCGCCCTATGTCTACGATGTTCGGGAACGCATCCAAATCAACGGCACACTGATTTCCCGCACGGACTTTGCCCGCTGGGTCTCCGAGATTGCGCCCCATGTTGAGGCATTGGAGCAGACTGAGTTTGGGCCGACGACGGAGTTCGAGCTAAAAACCGCGATCGGCCTCTGCTGGTTCGCCGAGCAAGCGGTAGACTATGCCGTGCTTGAGGTCGGCCTCGGCGGGCGGCTTGACGCGACGAATGTTGTCGCGAAACCGCTTGTCACCGTGATCACCAATATCGGCCTGGACCATACTGAGCTTCTGGGAGACTCGCTCGGAGCCATCGCCGGTGAAAAGGCCGGCATCGTGAAAACTGGTGTTCCCTGCGTGACCGGTGTCCCGGCCGGCGGCGAAGCGTGGAAGGTGATTGAGCGTATCTGCGCGGAAAAGGAGGCGCCGCTGACGGCAGTTGCGCCGCCAGAGCAAAACGCCGAGGGGCTGACACTGAGGACACCGCGCCGGACACTCACAAGGCTAGATCTCGGGCTGCGTGGGGCATTTCAAGCGCTGAACGCGGCGGCGGCTCTGACGGCACTAGATGCAATTGCCGAGGCTGACGGGCCGCAGATTTCAAATGAGGCTGCACGGTTGGGGCTGGAAACGGCGTGGGTTCCGGGGCGTTTGGAACAGGTCCTGTCGCGCCCGACGGTCGTGCTGGATGTCGCGCACAACGAGATTTCCGCCTCGGTACTGGCGTCCGCTCTGCGTGAGCAGCACAGGGCAGGCACGCGGCGGCTGACGCTGGTGGTCGGGCTTTCGCGCTCTCATGCCCCAGAGCCGTTTCTGGCGCCGCTGGCGGAGCTCCATCCGGTCCGGCTGATTGCAACCCAGCCGTCGTTTCGCCCGCTCCCGGCATCTGAAGTCGCAGCATCCGCGTCTGCCCTCGGGTTTAGAAGCGTCGAAACTATCGAAAGCAGTGTTGCCGACGCGGTTCAAGCCGCGCTTTCAGCCGCCGGGCCTGACGATTTGATCTGTGTCACCGGCTCGTTTTATACCGTCGGCGGCCTGCCGCCGGAGTTCTGGAAGTTACTTCGCGCCTAAAGAAAGAAAACACCCATGCCGCATCAAGGAATTGTCTCGCTGTCTGTCTCTGCCCTATCCATTGCTCTGACGCTCGGCGTCCTGTTTTACACACTCTGGCACGAGAAGGACAACGTCGGCAGCAATTCAGACAAGCACTAAAGTCCTCCCGCCCCCAATAACGGGGGCGAGGGACTAAAACTCGAACGCTTCGTCGAGGCGCCGCAGGAAATCGAGCAAGTCGCCGATCTCGTCGGGCAGGGGCGCATGGAACTGTAAGCGCTGGCCGGTACGCGGATGGTCGAATGACAGAAAATGGGCGTGCAGCGCCTGCCCGTGCAGGCGTCCGAGCAGGCTGTTCAGCGTTTGCAGAGGTGCGCCGCGAAACAAGTCCGCGCTGACTTTTCGCAGGCCACCATAAGTGCCGTCGCCGACGACTGGGTATCCGGCAAACGAGCAGTGAACACGGATTTGGTGGGTGCGGCCCGTCTGCAAAATCGCTTCTGTCCAGCTAAACTCGGCAAGATGTTCTAAAAGCCGCACTTCAGTGACAGCCTCACGGACTCCCTGCGCGAAGTCATCCGCGCTCGATCCCCCCTGCTCTAGCACAGTCATTCGCTTGCGGTCGCCGGGATGCCGGCCAATCGGCGCGTCAATCACCGCATGCTTAAACGGCACCCTCCCCCACAGCAGAGCATTGTACTTGCGGACTGCCGTCCGGTCACGGATCTGCTGGGCAAGGCGCTCATGCGCGAAGTCGTTTTTGGCGACGGCGAGCAGCCCTGACGTATCTTTGTCCAGCCGATGCACAATGCCAGGCCGAATCGCCCCCCCGACGGTGGAGAGGTTTGGGCCGCAATGGGCCAGCAGCGCGTTAACCAGCGTTCCCGACTCCGCGCCGGGCGCAGGGTGAACGACGAGGCCCTTTTGTTTGTTGACGACAAGCACATCATCATCCTCGTAAACAATGTCTAGGGGAATGGCTTCGGCTTGAACATCTTCCAAAGGCCGAGCAGTAGGCACAGCGACAGCAACTTCATCGCCGAAACGGGTCCGGTACCCTGCTTTGCCGGCTTTGCCGTTGACAAGCACGGCCTGGGTCGCAATCAGGCGCTGGACATGGGCACGGGAAAGGTGCGGCAAGCGCTCGGCAACGAACACATCCAGCCGGATATCGCTTTCATCGTCTTTGATATGCAGAGTTTCGGTCAACGGGCGGGGGCCTCCATCGGTCGGGGAACCGGCGGCAGCGAGGCCGGCGGCACAGGGAAAAACCGGCGCAAAAGCGTCATGCCGACAAGGCCGAGGCTAAACAGACCTATGCACAGCCATTGAACATCGGTCAGGGAGTGGATTGGACCAACGCTGACAATATCCGAAGTCGTGCCGGCCCGCCAGATTTCCATCACAAACCGCTCCGTCGCGGTTCCCAGCAAAAACCAGCAGGCGACCTGGCCGAGATACCGCCGGTGCCGCTCCACCCAAACCAATCCCAGAAAGAACACAGTCGCCATCGCAGTCGCATAAAGCTGAGTCGGATGGCTTGCCGGGGTCCAGTGTCCGTCATCGAAAAAGCGAACGCCCCACGGCAGATTGGTCGGCGCACCGTAGCAGCAGCCGTTCAGAAAGCAGCCGACGCGGCCAATTGCATAGGCGATCATCACTGACGGCCCGAACAGATCGGCGACTTTCAGGATAGATAAATGCTTGACCAGGCAGTAGACAATCAGCGCCGCAAGGCCGCCGAACAGTCCGCCGTGAAACGACAGGCCCCCTTCCCAGACTTTGAAGATGTTGCCGGGAAAGTCAGGGGCATGACTGTACGAGTGCCATTCCAAAGCTACGAACAGCAGCCGTGCGCCGAGAACGCCGACAACAATCATCCAGATCCCGACATCGAGAATGCTGTCCGGTGGGACGTTCGGATCCGCCTGCCGCCTAGCAACGGAGTAAGCGCGGCCTAATGCCACCAGAAACGCCGTCATTAAGACGACGCCGTAGGTATGCACGACAAAAGACCCGACATGGAACAAAACGGGAAACATCTTTATTCTTTCACTATAACCGGCTTTAAATCCGGCGCAGGCTGACGGCTGTAATACAGGGCGAGCAGGCCAACCCCAACACAAATTGCGCTGTCGGCGAGATTGAAAATCGGGAACTGCCAGCGCCGCTCCGGCCCGGCGTACAGCGCAAGGAAGTCCACGACATGGTGCAGGTGCACCCGGTCTACGAAGTTCCCGACCGCCCCGCCGAGCGGCAGGGCCAGGGCGACTGCCAGCAGCTTCGGCAGCGGCATTTTGGCCCGGACCGTGTAGGCAATGATCGCGGCAGCGGCAATCGCCGCCGCCAGCGCCAGCAGCAGCGTTCCCTGCTGGAAAATGCCGAACGCGCCGCCGGTATTGACATTAAACGACAGCGAGAAGAAGCCGGGGATCAGCACGAGATCGTCTTCGGGCCAACGCCAGTAGTTTTGTACGACCCAGGCTTTCGCGGATTGATCCGCCAAAAACACGAGAATCGCAATGCTGTAGACAACCCAGCGGTTCAAATATTAGTCCTCAAGAAATTAATCCCCAAGTGTGTGTTCCGCCTGTTCCACGGTGATATTCGCATACGGCAGGGCTTCGAGCCGGGCCTCTGGGATAGGAGTACTATCGATGTCGGACAGGCCGTAAGTCCCCTCGTCAATCTTTTCGAGTGCCCGGTTGACTTTCGCCAGCATCCGGTCCATGTTTTCGATCGCAGCCTGGTCTCGGTCCCGGTCGTACAGATTTGTCGCTTCATCGGCGGGATCGTTGCTATCGCTATGCGACAGCTCGCCCGCCGCGTCGTCGGCACTTTCGGTCCGGGCGTCCCCAGCGTACCCTTCGCGCTCGGCTACAAGGCGCGTCTTTTCATCGAGAAGCACCTGCTTGAAATGTGCAATTTTGTCGTCTGTCAATGCGTTGCCTTTCGTAAATACTAACCACCCCGGCGAGGAACGAGACGGGGTGGGTTCCTACATCAGTCGTCGTGATGCTACCCCGTCTCTAGATACCAGCCAGCTTCGGGTGCAGCCGGCGGCGCAGAATGCGGCGGGGTCTTCGCCGCCGTCACTCACCGCGACCCAGCAGCGGGCGCAGCGGGTTCCCGGCGCAGGGCCGTCGCTTTCAATCGTCAGGCCAGCCGCTTTCGTCTCGCGCAGTGTGACACGCGAAACTAGGAACAGCGACGGCAATTGGTTCAGATACGGATGCAGAGCCGTATAAGTTTCCGCGTCTGCCGTGAGCGTAATCCCCAGCTCTAGGCGTTTCTTCGTACCTTCCAGCGCTTTGTTGACCTGTTCGCGGGCCAGCAAAAGCGGCTCCCAGCGGGTTTCCAGTGCATGGTTTCGGATGTCTACCCGGTATGACGGCAGGGCGGCGAGCAGTACCGAAACCGGCTTATCGGGCATCACTAGCTTCTGCCAGATTTCTTCCGCCGTGAATGACAAGATCGGCGCCAGCAGACGCGCAAGGCAGCTTGTGACCTCGAACAGCACGGTTTGGGCTGACCGGCGGGTCCGTGAGCTTGCCTGATACGCGTATAAGCGGTCTTTCAGAACGTCCAGATAAAACGCACTGAGGTCTTGGGCGCAGAACAGCAGCAGGGTCTGGGCGACGCGTGGAAACTCGTAGATGTTATACGCTTGAACGCATTTATGAACGACTTCGTTCAGCTTGTGCATGGCCCATAAGTCAAGCTCTTCAAGCTGGTCGAGCGGGATGGCGTGGAGGGCCGGGTCGAAGTCATACAGATTGCTCAGCGTAAAGCGCAGCGTGTTTCGGAGTGTCCGATAAGAGGTCGCGGTCTGCTCTAGGATCGCGTCCCCTACCCGCACGTCGGCAAAGTAATCCGACGACGCCACCCACAAACGCAGGACGTCCGCACCGTACTTGTCTACAACAACTTGCGGCGCAACTCCGTTCATCTTGTTTTTGGACATCTTGCGGCCTGTCTCGTCTAAAGTCCAGCCGTTTGTGACTACTTGACGATACGGGGCCTCGCCTTTGGTCGCGATACCGATCATTAGCGACGAATTAAACCAGCCCCGGTGCTGATCGCCGCCCTCCAGATAGACATCGGCGGGGTAGGATAGCTCGGGCCATTCTTCCAGCACCGTTCGGCAGGTAGAACCCGAATCAAACCAGACATCAAAAATGTCAGTTTCTTTCACAAACTCGGTTTCGCCTGTCTCCGGGTGCGCGTAGCCCGCCGGCAGGATTTCGCTGATGGGCTTTTCGAACCAGGCGTCAGTGCCTTCGTTCAGCACCAAGTCGCGGACATAGCCGATGGATTCTTTGGTCAGAAGCGGCGTTCCCGACGGCTGGGCATAAAAGACCGGAATGCCAACACCCCACGCCCGCTGCCGCGAGATGCACCAGTCAGGCCGGCCGCCGACCATGGCTTCAATCCGGTTCTTGGACTCTTCCGGGAACCAGCGAACGCCGTCAATGGCCTTCAGGCACTTCTCCCGATGCCCTTTATTGTCGATGTTGACGAACCACTGCACTGTAGCCCGGTAAACCAGCGGGTCATGCGAGCGCCAGCCATGCGGGTACGAGTGAAAGATTTCTTCCCGTGCCAGGAGCGCCCCGGCGTCCGAGAGCCGTTCCATAACTTTCTCTTGACCGGGGCCAAGTTTTAGCCCGGCAAACTCCGGTCCGGCCTCGTCGTTGAAGTAGCCGTTGCCGGTCAGGACTTGCAGGGTCGGCAGCTTGTACTTTTGGCCCGTCAAAAAGTCGTCTTTGCCATGACCCGGCGCGGTATGCACTAGGCCGGTGCCATCGGTGGTCGTCACATAGTCGGCCAGCACGAGCGGTGAGCCGCGCTCGAGAGTTGGGAGTGGATGCTGGAAGATTAAGTTTTCAAGGTCGCGGCCCTTGACACTCTTGACCACTTCCCAGCCCGTGAAGTTTGCCGCTGTCATGGTTGCGCCCAGCCGCTCCTCGGCCACTAGGTAGCGGCAGTCGTTATGGGCGGCGATAACATAGCTGATATCCGGGCCGGCGGCGACCGCGACATTTGCCGGGATGGTCCACGGCGTTGTGGTCCAGATCACCGTGTAACAGTCGCCCGTCTTGACACCCTCACCGAACACGCCGTCCGGGTCCGAGCGGACGGGAAAGCGGACATAGATGGATGGGTCAGTGCGATCGGCGTACTCGATTTCGGCGTCCGCCAGCGCGGTTTCGTCAACGAGTGACCAATAGACAGGCCGCAGGCCCCGATACACAAAGCCTTTTTCGACCATTTCGGCGAAAACGTCCAGCTCTTTTGCAGCCATTTCCTGAGACATGGTCAGGTAGGGATGGTCCCAGTTGCCCCGAATTCCCAATCTCTGGAACTGCTCGGACTGCTTGCCGACCCATTCCACGGCGACTTCGCGGCACCGCCGCCGGATTTCCATGCGCGTCGGCGAGAGCTTTTTCTCCCGAAACTCTTTGGCGACAAGCACTTCAATCGGCAGGCCATTGTTGTCCCAGCCCGGCACATAGGGGGCCGCGTAGCCTTCCATCGAGCGGAACTTTGTTGTGACGTCTTTTAAAATTTTGTTGAACGCGTGGCCGATATGGATATTGCCATTCGAAAAGGGCGGGCCGTCATGCAGCAGAAATGTCCCGAGTGCCGTACGCGGCTTTAGGGACTTTTCGTAGATCCGCTGCTGGTGCCAGAAGCCCAAGACTTGCGGCTCACGCTTCGGCAGGTTCGCTCGCTGCGGGATCGAGTTCGGGTTCGTGTCCAGCCCGTCGGGGTTCTTGATATCGGGCTTCGGGACATTCAGTGTTTTACTGTAATCAGGTTTTGTGTCAAGTTCTTCAGTCATGGGAGTCCTCTCAAAAGATAAAATCGGCGCGTATTACGGACGTATTGTGAGGGTCCCAATCATGCGGCGCAGACAGGGAAATGTCTGCGCCGGTCCCATTTTGTCCAGTCGCAAGCTGTGAGTTCGTTTTGGCATAATTCGTAAGAACCTACCTCGTCTATGCCTTCGGCATTCCTTCGTATCTGCCCCGCACCGACACCCCGGGTAGCCAGTGCTGAGATGGGAAGGGCAGGAGACAGGAAGGTGAAGAGCTTGTGCCCAATATCATAACTCTTTGTCCTCCCGTTTCGGGCGGACCCCTGCGAAGTAAGGAACGAATGAAGCAAGGAGGTGGGTTAAATCGTCCCCAGTTCCCGTGCTGATGCGAGAAACGCATCGAGGGCGTCCTCCCACGGACGCAAATGGTCATGGCCCATCAGTTCAAGCGCGTAGCGGCGCATCACACTATAAGCAGGACGCTTTGTCGGCGAACCGAACCGGGCTGCGTAATCGTCCGACGTAATCGGTGTCACCGGAACAGCGCTCAGGTTCGTTTTAGCAAGAACGGCTTCGGCAAAACCGGCCCAGCTTGTTTCGCCTTTGTTTGACACATGATACACACCGTAGAGGCCCGTCGCGATAATCTGCGTAATGGCGGTTACTAAATCAACGGTATAAGTCGGCGTTCCAAATTGGTCGCTGACAATCGGCAGCGCGGGTTTGATCTTTGCGAGGCTAATCATCGTGTACGGGAAGTTCTTGCCGTACACGCCGTACAGCCAGGACGTTCGCACCACATAACACCGGCGGCAGGCGGAGCGCGCCAGGTTCTCACCAGCCAGCTTCGATGCCCCGTAATGACTGAGCGGGTTCGGCGTATCAAATTCCGTATACGGCGTTTTTTTGGTGCCGTCAAACACAAAGTCGGTCGAAATCACGACCAGCGCAGCGCCGACCGCTTCAGCCGCGCTTGCCACCGACCAGCTTCCCAGCGCGTTCACTTTGTACCCGAGATCAGGGTCCCGCTCGCAGCCGTCTACGTTGGTGTAGGCCGCGCCGTGAAAGACAATCTCGGGCTGCAGCTCGGCGAACAAGGTTTTGACTGCGTGAGTGTCCGTGATGTCGAGTGGCACGATGCCGTTGGTCGCCGCCGGACCGACGTCGGTGGCAAAGACGTGGTGCCCCAGCTCCGTAAATATCCGCCGGGCATCCGTGCCGAGCATTCCTGCCGCGCCTGTAATCAGTATTCGCATGGTGCCGTTTATTATACCTTGAAAAGCAGGCGGCGCGTCAACGGCAAGCCAACCGTAAATGGGACAACCGTAAATGGGACAACCGTAAATGGGACAACCGTAAATGGGACAACCGTAAATGGGACAAACGTAAATGGGACAAACGTAAATGGGATAACGAAGGAAAGGGCGAACACAAGGTTTGCCCCTACGCTCCTGTCCTACGGGGCTCGGAGGCGGGCATGACAGGAGTGTAGGGTGCGAACCTTGTGTTCGCCCTTCCTATCCGTATTCGCACTCCCCGTTCCTGTTCGCCGAGCCAAACAAAAAGGGCAGGGCTTTGTTGAAAAGCCCCGCCCACACTCTCCTTTTGCAACCTTGCTTAACAGTGCCAATCCACGTTTGAGACTTCGCGGGCATATTTAATAATAAACTGCTTACGCGGCTCAACTTTATCACTCATCAAGATCGAGAACATCTCGGCAGCAGCGTTGGCGTCTTCTAAAGTCACCCGTGCTAGACTGCGCGTTTCAATGTCCAAAGTCGTCTCGAACAGCTCCTGCGCGTTCATTTCGCCGAGGCCCTTGAAGCGTCCAACTTGAACGTCTTTGCGTTTCAGCTCTTTGACCATGCGATCGCGCTCCTCTTCCGAGCGTGCGTAAAGCCGCGTGTCCTTACCGGACTTGATCGAATACAGCGGCGGCTGGGCGATATAAACATGGCCCTGTTCAATCAACGGCTGCATATAACTGAAGAAGAATGTCAGCAGGAGTGTCCGAATATGGTCCCCGTCCACGTCTGCATCAGTCATAATAATAATCCGGTCATAGCGCAGCTTCGACATATCAAATTTTGACGTAGACTCACCTTCGTCGTCCCCGTCGCTGTCTACTTTGATACCGATGCCGAGCGCCGTAATCAAGGACCGCACTTCATTATTTTCCAGCGTCTTATCCAAAGCCGCCTTGCTGGTATTGATGATCTTGCCCCGCAGCGGCAAAATCGCCTGATACCGCCGGTCCCGCCCCTGCTTGGCACTGTTGTGAACAAACACCCCGCTTGCAAGCGCAA
>JAYVVR010000444.1:0-2854 GCA_043786835.1 Armatimonadota bacterium
GCGAAAGACAACCCCATCCCCGCCGGCCCCGCCGGCTGCCGTGACCCCGTACAGCAGGCCGTCCGCTCCGAATGTCAGCCCCGCCGACGGCACCGCGCCGCCACTGTTTGCCCGCTGGGCGTCGTCCGCCGCAAATTCGCGCAAAACTTGGTAGCCGCTGCCGTCGGTTTTGACTTTAAATACGGTGCCGGTGTCCGATGTCCCGCCAAGCCCGCAGACTCCGTAGAGTGCGCCGTCCGGCCCCGCGACAAGTCCGCCGATGGGATACACACCGTCGGCGATGTCCGCCCCGAACGCGTGCAGCACCGTAAATCCGGTGCCATCGGGATTGATCTGAAAGACCGTGCCGCCCGCATTCGGGCCGCCGAACTGGGCTTCGCCGTAGAGCGCTCCGTCAGCCCCTTCGAGCAGGTTGCCCGAGAGAGCGACCCCGTCGGGATTTGCCCCGGTGCTGGGGTCGGCGGCGCTGAACGCGTAGACCATCTGGTAGCCGGTGCCGTCCGAGTTCAGATTCCAAACTGCGCCGTTGGTATTGACGCCGCCATACTGGAATGTCCCGTAAAGCGCCGTGCCGTCCGCGCTGGGCGTCACACTTGATGCCGGCCCGTCGCCGCTGCCGAACGCATACAGGGCGGTCACCCCGGTTCCATATGGCTCGACCCGGAACACGGTCCCATCCCCGCTTGCCCCGCCGGCCTGAGTGACCCCGTAGAAGGTGCCATTCGGCCCGGCGACAAGTCCAGCGGGGTTCGTGCCGACCGAGAACTGATTTTGGGTATCGGCCGGCGTCCCAAAGTCCACCAAATCAAACAGCGCCGCCGCCGGAGTTTGCGCGTCCGCGTTCGTGCCAAGAAGCAAACTGCCGGTGAGCGTAAGCAGTGCCGCCGCCGCGTAGAGTTTCAGACAAGTATGGTAAGTCATAGAGTGTTTCCTAAGTGCCGCCCCGGCCCCTCAAAAAAACAGGGCCACAGAAACGGCAGATAAGCTAGTATCGGTAAAGTTGACAGTCCTCGCGCACTGAAAGAACTAACAGGATTTGCCGTGCGGCAGACTAATCAAGCAAAAGCCGCACTTGACACCAGGCGTAAGCGATGATACAATAGAGCACAGACGCTGAACGCCGGGCGTCTTTTGCAACCGACCGCGATTTGGAGGAGCTTTTATGTCACTCTCTTCGCCCCGTTGTCTCTGCGCCTCGTCGTTTGTGCTGATTAGCTTGTTAGCCGCTCTGCCTGCGTGCGCCCAGTTCAGCGGCGGCGGGTGGGTCGCGTACCAAAACCCCGACGCCCCCCCCATTTGTCCCCGGCTCGCTTTACGACTGGACCGGGTTCACGGTGACATCCACGCAAGTCGCCGCTAACGGAACGTCAGCGACGTATCCTGATCACCCGTATGCTTCCAGTTCAAGCATTGCCAGTAGCAATGTCGGCGGCAATACCAACCAGTCCATCACCTATTCCACCAGTGGATCTGCTACCTACGAGTGGCTTTGGACACCGACCGGCAGCAATAAGAGCGCACCCCCTCCCTCTTTATATGTCCTTGCCAAAGAGTCTGGGGCCTGAGTCTCGCTCCAAACGCCGTGGGACGAACGAGTGGTTTATCAGGCAAAGCCACTTTAAACTCTTCCAGCTCCGTACCTGCGTATAACTTCGCCCCCCTAGCGCCTATGACTCAGTACAAAGCAATGCCGGCATCCGGTGGTAAGATTTCCACAGTGGCGATCAATGCGGCGCTTTCGGGGATGCTGTCCGGCACCACCCCGACCGGCGATGTCGGATACACCTCATACCTTATCTCGACAGTAGCTTTCCCCATTGTTCTTGCCCGCCCTGACCCGATGGGCCGCCCTGACCTCGGTGACGGCAGCAACCAGTTCGTCTACGATGCTACGACGCCAGACGGCCTGCTGAATTTCCCCGGCATTATTACAGCAGTCGGCGCGACAGCCGCCGATACAGCTTGGATCATGCGCGATCCCCAAGATGTCATTGGGCCGCACGTCGGCTTCACGCTGGATTTGCCGGCGGAAACCGTGGCGAAGGGCTGGAACTTGTATGACCAGACAATCCTTTCCTCGGTTTCTGCCAGCTCTATCGCAGTCAAGTACGGTTCGTACAATGGGCCGAGCAGCAGCATGGGGGACGGCTTCCTGTATGCGGGCTTGCCGAAGATGAACAGCGACTTTGGCAACCATTTGGTGACGATGACCGTGGACGGCAAGCCTTCCCAGCAGACCCACATCCAAACGTTTTTCTCTCTCAAGGCCAGCAACTGGCCGGGCAGTGATGGGAAAACGCCCAACTGGTTCCATTATTGGAGCATGACGAGTGCTTATTACGGTACACCAACTTATGAAAATGGTCCAAGATGCCAAACTGTCTATGACTCGGTATCCGGCAAATGGGTTGCATATATTGACAATGATACTGCTTCCGGCACGTTTCCAGGTTATGAGAATGCGACAGGCATTGATGCGTTCGCCTGGGAGTGTCGGCATGAGGCACAGCATGTAGAAAACTTCGTTGCCTGGTGGGGAAATACGCCGCTTTCTGGAACAAGCAGTGCTTATGACCCTTCCAAAGACGCTGATGGAGATAGCATTCCCGACAGATTGGAACACGACTTGGGCATGAAATTCCACACGGAACTAGGCGGATACGACCCTACGGCGTTAGTGACACCAAAGCTCCAAGATCATTTTCACTATGGGACTGATTACAACGATGACGAAGATTACACCCAGCATATGCAACGACAAAATCACCCGTGGACGAACGGCAGTGCGGACAAGAAAGATTGGGCAAGCCCCGGCCACCAAAAAAAGGAGGTAAACGCTCAATATCGAACGTAA
>JAYVVR010000445.1:0-2852 GCA_043786835.1 Armatimonadota bacterium
CCGAACGAGATATTGGCAAGCTGAATCTGCGACCAGCCAATCCCCCCGGTGAACCGATTGGGCGCATTGGGCGCGAGCAGATACGATTTCTGCTCGCCGGGCAGACCGGAGCCAGGATAATCTAAAAAACCGAACTTTCGCTCATATTCGTACAGCTTGGGAGCGCCGAGCCGAAGCCCGAATTGAGCCATGCCGACATTCGAGGACACCCGCAAAATCCCGCGCAGGTTCTGCGAACCGAGGTTGTTTGTGAGCGCATCTTGGGCTTCGTGGATTTTGTGCTTGCCGATTTGCAGGGTCGGGCTACAATACACAAACTCGTCCATCTTGCCGAGGCCCTGCTCCTGCAAAACTGCCGATGCCGTGATGGTTTTCAGCGTTGACCCCGGCTCGTACAAATCGGACACGGCCCCGTTGCGCCACCGGGCGGCGCAGGCCAGCGCTTCGGCTCTCGACAGCTTTGCCGCCGGGCGCGGCTGGTTCGGGTTGTACGACGGCAGAGCCGACAGAGCCAAAATCCCGCCGGTGTTCGGGTCCAGCACAACCACGACCCCGTGCGCGGCATGGTGCGCGGCGACCGCGCGGGCCAGCTCCGTGTCGGCGACCTGCTGGAGCCGCTGGTCCAGCGTTAGGATCACGTCCCCGCCATTGTCGGCTTCGACCAGATGCCGGGTCGTGCCGGGCAGGAAACGTCCGTTGTTGTCTATCTCGGCGACGATTTTGCCGTCATGCCCGCGCAGCACCGACTCCTGGCTATGCTCTAAGCCCTCGACCCCTACCCCGTCCCGGTCGGTGAAGCCAAGCACGGTCGCGGCGAGCGAGTTGTCGGGGTAAGAGCGGCAAGTATCCGGCACGACATAAATTCCGGCCAGTCCAGTCTTTTTAATCGCCGCCGTCAGCACCGCAACCGGCGGAGTCAGGGTGCCTGGCACGGCGAGATGCCGCTTCAGAAGCACATAATGGGCATGAACCGAGCGCGGCGTCAGCAGCGTTTGCAGGCGGGCCGGGTCCCCCCCGAGGATCGGCGCAAGGAGCTTCGCTGCGTCCGCTGGGCTTTGCACTTCCTGCGGATCGGCATAGATCGCCGCCGCCGGGACATTTGCGGCCAGCGCCACCCCGTCGCGGTCAAGTATCAGGCCGCGCTGGGCAGGCAGCAGGCTTTTTGAGACCCGGTACGCGTCGGCTTGCCCTTGAAAATACGTATGCCGGGCGGCCTGAAGGTAGACTAGGCGCCCGGCCAGCAGTAGGTACAGCCCAGCAACAAAGACAAACAGCAGGGTTGCGCGGGACTTAATGACCAATAGGTGCTGCTGCCCGGCTGTCTTCTGTCGTGCCACCGCTGTCTCCTAAACTGCTGTCTTTTGCGTTCTGTATATTTGCTTCTCGAACGTCAAATACCGCTTCCTAAAGAAAGCGGCTTGTTCCTAATCCAATAGGCTCCATGCTTTCACGCAAGCAAGGATCGAAACGATGCGCCTTTTGACTTTGGCGCGCGGGAAGGGTCACTGACCCAGCCGACAGGATATTTGTCGCAACTGTTCTTGGCAGCATTTAGGTCTGCATTCTGCTTATGAAAACACGACCGGCAGCTGAACACACTCTGGCTTTTGCGGTTCCCGCGATGACGTTTCTGCGAAGGTTAAACTCAAATCACAAGGCAAAATACGCCTTCGACAGGCAGCAAGGCATCCCACCGTCCCCTAAAAGGGACGCTCCCCTGCCTCGCTGCTGCGGCTTCTAATGTAATTGATCGGGGTTCGGCCGCGCGGCACCATGCCCTGCACTGCTGCGGCTGCTATAATCCGCTGCGGACTTTCCAGCGAGTTGCGCTCGGCCTGCAAAAGCTCGGAGCGAAGCTGATTCCGGTGCAGGTCGGTCCGGGCCGACGCCTGGGCGATCCCAAGCTGTGTCACCTGAGCATACGCCGCAAGATACAGCAGAAGCAGGGCGCAAACGACCGCGGTGCAAGTGGTCGCAAGGCCCATCAAGCGCATTTCCGACCGGCTCAGGCGGCTTGACCGGACCGATGGCAGCGCCCGCCGGAGCGGTTCGGCAGCAATCTGTTCGCGCACCAGGGCTGCCTGCGACTGGCTTCGACTTGCGCTTCGGGCCGGCATACGCAGCTCGGTTTGACGCGGCTGATTTTGGCGTGGTTTCGGCAGGCGTGTTTCAGACCGCGCCGATGGATAGGACCGGCGCAGGCGGGTGGAGATCGGCGGCATTCTCGTATCCAGCATCGCGTTTCCTTTAGGTGGCCTGTAAGTGTTCAGTAGGGGGCGGGAAAGAAGCGTGGCAATAAACTGCGACGCTAGGGTTTTATTGGGATGTGGGTCGAAGCGCCCAGTCGCTGCCTGCGCGGGTACAAGAAACAGATTATTCCTGTTCAGTTCCCTGTCCACGAATGTGGACAGTAGGCGTCCGCGCCACACACCCCAACAAAGCCTTAGCGCAGGATTTCAATCCCACGCTCCCTTTCTTCTCTGCCCTTACAATTTTCGCACTGCCCGCAGACGCGCAGACCGCGCCCTTGGGTTGGCGGCGACTTCGGCGGCGCCCGGCTCGACCGGCTTTCGAGTCAAAAGCTCGGCCAGGGCCGGCGGCGGCATTCCATAGATCGCATCGCCGGGGCCGCGCCCCGACGCTTCTGCGAACTTCTGCTTGACAATCCGGTCTTCAAGCGAATGGTACGACAACACTGCCGCAACCCCATCTTTTGCCAGCCGAGAGACAGCGCTTTCGAGCGCATGCCCTAAGATCCCCAGCTCGTCATTGACCGCAATCCGCAAAGCCTGAAACGTCCGAGTCGCGGCGTGCTTGTCGTCAGGCCGGGCTTTGACGGGAATCGCCGCATG
>JAYVVR010000446.1:0-2836 GCA_043786835.1 Armatimonadota bacterium
ACCTGCTGCGGCGTCTGCGGCGAAGTCTCGGAGTGACTGCTAAAGGCAGGGAGGGCAAGTGTCAGCAGCACGGGCGCGAGGCCGGCGGCAGCAGAGAAAGAAGTAAGTCGAAAGCGGCGTGTGGTTTGCATGGGAGAGCCTTCTTTCAGGGGAAACCGATAAAACCATGTGCTTCAGCACATGATCCTAATCGCATGGTCCTTCCACTCATACCCAGTACGCAGTGACGGACAGAATGCCTTCGGAGTGGAGGCACTGGCGCAGGGTCGGCTCGTCGGGATTGGACAAAAAGACACTGCCCATATCGTCAGAGCGCAGCACTTCGACAATCGGCAGGGCGAGCAGGTCGGGGCCAAGTTCGGTGTGCAGGCGAGTCGCCGCGCGGGCGTCTTTTTTGGGGTCGGACAGGCCGTACTCGACGGTCAAGACATTCATCTCCCGGCGCAGACGGCGAACGTCGGGCTGGACTGGGTTTCCGTAAATCGTAATTCGGCTTGCCATTTCGTATTATTCTCCAATCAAAGAGTGACTCCGGCAGACTGCTCGCGTGAGTGCAAAGAGTCCGCGCAGGGCGAGACCAGCGCATGGCACGACGACAGCGCGGCGGCTTCGACCGCTTCAGGCAGGGTCGGGTAGGCGTGCATGGTTAGGGCAATGTCGGCGACTTGAAGGCCGCATTTCATGGCTAAACACAGCTCGTTTATCAGGCCACCCGCCGACGCCCCGGCGATCTGTGCGCCGAGTATGACGCCACTATCTTTCAGGGATACAATTTGGACAAAGCCTTTGGTCTCGCCTAAAATAATAGACTTGTCGAGGTGAGCGAACAGGAACCGGGCAACGTCGAGATTGCCTTCCGGGTGACTGAGCCGAGCCATCGCCGGGGACAGGCCGACACTTGCGACTTCTGGGTCAGTGTAGGTGACACGCGGAATAACATGGTAGCTTGCCGGACAACTGGGTTCTTCGCCATGCAACACCGAAACAGCGTTCGAGGCAGCAATCGCACCTTCATACGACGCCACATGGGTAAACTTATACTCGGAAGCCACATCGCCTGCCGCCCAAATATGAGACACATTCGTCTGCAGGTACGCATTTGTCTTTAACCGACTGCCCGACTCGCACTCAACCCCCGCCGCTTCCAAGTTCAGGCCGTCAACATTGCTTTTACGCCCGGCGGCGACCAAAATCGCATCGCAGACCAGCGTCTGCCCGCCCGTCAAGTGGAACGTCCTTTCGCCATTTTTGACCGTAATTTTGCCCGCGTGAGCGTTCGTGATAATCTGAACGCCTTCCGAAATTAACTGCTCTTGCAGGACCATCGCGGCATCGGCATCATCGCGGGCGAGTATTCGGGCGCCATTATGAAGAATAGTCACATCGGCCCCGAACCGGCGAAATGCCTGCCCCAACTCGCAGCCGATGGCCCCGCCGCCAATAATCACAATGCGCTTAGGGAGCGTTGTCCACTCAAAGACGGTGCGATTTGTCGCGTAACCGGCCTCTTCCAGCCCCGGAATCGGCGGAATGGCCGGCAGGGACCCCGTACACAAAATAAACTGCTTTGCTTTATACTGCGTTTTGGTTTTCTTACTCTCGACCGTGAACGGATCTCTAAACTCGATCCGCTCGCAAATGGTTGTAATCCCCTGCCCCGCGAAGCTTGCGATCGCATCCCCGCCTCCGACTTCCTGTATAGTCTGCCGGGTATGGCGCATGACCGCCCCAAAGTCCACATCGTTTGCCGTGTAGTTCGGCAGGCCGAACGCCGACGCGGTCCGCATCCGGGTCCAGAGCGTCGCCGAGTGGATCAGTGATTTAGACGGCACACAGCCCGTATACAGGCACTCACCGCCAATCAGCGACTCCTCAAAGATCACGACTTTTGCGCCCATCTTCGCCGCCGTCCGCGCCGCCTTCGGCCCCGCCGACCCCGCCCCAATCACTGCCACATCAAATTCTTCCATAAGATCAATTATACCCGGTAGAACGCGGTATACTCCTACCTATGAAGATTTATACAAAGACCGGTGATACCGGGGAAACGAGCTTATACGGCGGACAGCGGGTGCTGAAAGATGTCATTCGTGTCGAAACTTATGGGACTGTGGACGAATGCAACGCGGTTCTCGGACTGGCAGTCGGCGCGATTGAAGATGCCGAAGCAAAGGCTATCGTGACGCGTATTCAAGGCGAGCTGTTCGAAGTCGGCGCGGACCTTGCGACGCCGCTGGAACGGGGCGAAACTGTCCCGCGTGTCCGGCCCGAAGAGACGGCGGCATTGGAGGCCGAAATTGATGGGTTTGAAGAAGAGCTTGACCCGCTGCGGCACTTCATTCTGCCGGGCGGGTCGGCAGGTGGGGCGTTTCTGCATCAGGCCCGCGCCGTCTGCCGCCGGGCCGAGCGGCATTTAGTGACTTTGGAGACCGCTGAGGCCATCAACCCGGAAGTCGGGCGGTACTTGAACCGTCTGAGCGACCATCTCTTCGTGCTGGCCCGGCTGGTCAATCACCGGGCAGGTGCTCCCGAAACGAAATG
Source organism: Armatimonadota bacterium (assembly GCA_043786835.1). Taxonomy (GTDB): domain Bacteria; phylum Armatimonadota; class Armatimonadia; order Armatimonadales; family Capsulimonadaceae; genus JANXMY01. Next base: position 2,542 of record JAYVVR010000446.1, read on the forward strand.
GGAGCGCCCCGCCCGATGACCCGCCAGTGACCTTCCGCCTTGCTCCGTCCTAAGTTACTTCGCAGGGTCCCTCCTAAAAGAAGGATAGGAAGCAGAAGTAGGATAAGAGGATGGAGCAAGGTGGTAGGTCACTGCACAATGACAGTCAGCGGGCCGACATTTTTGGGAGTGCCGGAAGTGTCGTCGCCAAATGTCGCAACTGCCGAGTAAGTTCCAGCGGTCGTAAAGCCGTTGGCAGTCGTCGTCGCTGAGATGGACTGGCCGGCGGCGAGGGAGACATTGGCAAGCGGCGGCG
>JAYVVR010000447.1:0-2823 GCA_043786835.1 Armatimonadota bacterium
TCCCCAAGGGCCATGCTTTGGCGCAGCATGGCCCGCGCCCGGTCGTACTCGCCGTAGTCATACGCGATGTTGCCGAGGTTGTGCAGGCAGTACGCCGCCCGCTGCTGGTCCCCGGCTGCAAGGAACAGCGGCAGCGATTCCTCGTACAGTTCGCGTGAGCGCGGCCTGTCCCCTTTCCACTGCCAGGCTAGAACACCGAGGCCGTTGAGGGCGGCGGCGGTGTTGACCCGGTCGCCGATCTCGCGGCTCACGACCAGCGCTTCTTCCAAGTCTTCCGACGACAGCGGGTAGTTGTCATGCCAGAGCCGGGCGACGCCGCGCACACGCAGGGTATTTGCCAGCGCGGCGCGGTCGCCGAGGCTTCGGCTCAGGGCCAGCGACTCTGTCAGAAAACCTTCCGCCTTCGGGTACTCGCCCATGCCCGCTGCCAGCCAGCCCGCCGCCGCCAGAGCACCCGCCCGCGCTTTTGCACTGCCTTCCCCGGTGAGCGCCTCCTCCAGCCGGTCCAGACCCTCGCGCAGCCGCCCGCGCAGGGTCCAGTAGTTGCCTAGACTTGCCGCCAGGCACAGGCCAATCTCACCGCTGCTGACTGCATCGGCGCGGCAGAATGTCAGCGCAGCCCGCAGGTTGTCCATCTCGGCGTCCAGGACCGTCCCCGCATCGCGCTGGGCCGCGCTGTTCCAGCGGGCGTCCATCGCGGCGGCCAGCGTCCCGAAGTACGCCGCATGGCGCCGTGCCAGCGCGGTCTTTTCTTTGTCCGGTAACTGCTCCTCGGCGAACTCGCGCAGGGATTCGAGTATCCGAAAGCGCATCCCGATCGGCGTTTCTTCGGCAGAGATCAAAGACCGCTCACACAGCTCTTCCAGCAGGCTTAACGGGAATTGGACTTCGGCGGCGGCCCCGGCGGCATCCACCGTCCAGCCGCCACGAAAGACCGACAGACACGCGAAAAACCCCTTCTGCTCAGGCGTCAACAGATGGATGCTCCATTCCATTGCGGCCCGGAGCGAACGATGACGCGGCGGCAGGTCACGGCGGCGGGAGGTCAGGAAGTCGAGACGCGCTTCGAACTGCGCCTGCATCTGGGCCGGCGTCAGTGTTTGGATCCGCGCCGCCGCAAGCTCTAAAGCGAGCGGCAGGCCCTCGAGTGAGCGGCAAACAGCGGCGACGGCGGCGGCATTGTGGGGCGTAATCTGGAAATCAGGCCGAACTGCCTGCGCCCGGTCGGTGAAAAGCCGCACGCTGGAATAAAAAGAAAGAGAACCGGGCGGCTCGGACAGGTCTGCCGCCGGAACCGGCAGCGGAGCCAGCAGCAGCTCCCGCTCCCCTGCCAGGTTCAAAGTCTGCCGCGAGGTCACCAGGCAGGTCAAATGGGGCGCAGCTTCCAGCAAAGCATAAACTTCGGACGCCCCGCCGACCCCCAAATGCTCCAAATTATCCAGCACCAGCAGGGAAGAATTGGACGCCAGATGGTCTGCAATCTGCTCACGGGCCGAGCGCTCTCCTGCAAGAGTCAGGCGCAGCGCGGCGGCGACGGCGGCAGGGATGAGAGCGCTCTCGCCGATGTCTGCCAGCGCCACGAAGCAGACCGGGCCGCCGAAGTGCGCGGCTGCCGACCGGGCCGTTTCAATCGCGAGACGGCTCTTGCCCGCGCCGCCTGGCCCAAGCAGGGTCACCAGCCGGACTTCCGGGTCCGCCAGCATCTCGCTCAGCTTAACCAACTCTTTCGTGCGCCCGAAAAAGCGCGTGAGCCGGGCCGGAAAGCCCAGCAGAGTTTGGGGAAGCGGGGCGGTCGGCAGGGGAGGGGAGAGGCTCGGCAGCGCTTCGGGGGCCGGCGGCGGCACCGAAATCGCCGGCGCGAGGGCGGCGCATTGATACTGGGCATCCTCGCAGAGCGCTTGAAGCCGCTCGCGTTCCTCGATCACCCATTCATCGTAAAAACCGGGCAGCAGCTCACCGGAATGCAGGGCCAATGCCTGTGTCAGCATATCCCGCTTCCGGGCAGGGTCGTGGGTGCGGGCGGCATCATGCAGGAGGCTCTCGAACTGGGAGGCATCGGAGACGACCGAGTCGGGATAGAGGCGAATAGAGTTCCGGTCGGCAATAAAGATCGAGCCGGCGTGGCTGCTTGGCGGCTCCATCTGCCGGCGCAGGGATGCCAGCGCGACCCGCAGGTTCAGGCGTCCGGCCTCGCCGCCCGCGTCCGGCCAGAGCAGGTCTGCCAGCTCTTCGCGTGGATGGGTGCGCGACGGGAACAGGGCCAGCCGTGCCAAAAGCGCTGCGACCCGCGAGGTCGCAAACCGTGTGATAACTAAGTCGCCTTGCCGGGCTTCCAGTGTGCCGAGCAGACGGATATGCCAGGGAGCATCCATTGCTGCGTGTGTCCCATTTCCGGTCCCTTGACCCATGATCCTGCACTTCTTCCCGCGTGATCTTTACCCGAATCATGTCACAAAGAACCATGTCACAAAGAACCATGTCATTTACGACATGGTTTTCTCCGCCAATGCCCGCGTCATTTGCCCCTGGCGCATCCGGCAGCGGGTAAAACGCGGCGACTGTATAAGTGCCCAAATTCTCTTCGGCATTCATCGCTGTTATTTCTACCTGTTTTTGGTGTTTCCCTGCTAAATAGCGAATTTAACGCAAAAATTTAATGGTAATTTAACGGTAGCCCTGTAAAATGAGGACGCATCCGGTAGTTCCGACGGATAATTCAGCACTTAGATAGGACACGACCATGATCCACATGCCCATTTATTCTCGCTATTCTCGTTCTCTTCGTCCAGCGGGTTCTCTTCGCAGCGCCGCCAAACTTGGCCT
>JAYVVR010000448.1:0-2814 GCA_043786835.1 Armatimonadota bacterium
GTTTGATCTTGCCGCGTATCTTGCCGAGCGTCACGCTCTGACTGACCATGCTTTGGACATCTACCTGCCCGACGCCGATGCCCTGCCGCCGCGCCTGCATGAAGCCATGCGTTACTCACTCTTTTGCGGCGGCAAGCGCCTGCGGCCCATTCTCGTTTATGCCGGAGCCGAAGCGGTCGGCGGCGCGTTAGAATGGGTGACGCCGCTGGCCTGCGCGGTCGAGTGCATCCACACGTTTTCTCTGATCCACGACGACCTGCCGGCGATTGACGATGATGATCTGCGTCGGGGCAATCCAACGTCTCACGTTGTCTACGGCGAAGCGATGGCGATTTTGGCCGGTGACGCTCTGCTCGCGCTGGCGTTTGATCTGATTGCCGAGTGCCGCGTTCATGTCCCGGCAGAGCGCGTTTTAGATGCCGTCGCAATGGTCGCGAGGGCTTCGGGGACACGCGGCATGGTCGGCGGCCAGGTCTCGGATATTGAGAGCGAGGGCCTGTGCGAAGTAGACGAGGCAACCGTGGCTTCCATTCACGCCCGCAAGACCGGAGCGCTGCTGCTGGCGTCTCTCTTGGCCGGGGCGCGTCTCTGCGGCGCAACGGCCGCCGAAGAACGGGCGCTGCACATTTACGGCGCACAGACTGGCCTCGCATTTCAGATCACCGATGATATTTTGGATTTGGAAGGCGACGCTGAAAAGATCGGCAAGCCTGTCGGCAGCGATTTGAAGCAGGATAAAGCCACCTACCCAAAAGTCCTTGGCATCCCCGCGTCCCGTGCGCTCGCCCGCCAGGCCTGCGACGACGCCCTCACCGCATTAAACGGCTTTGGTCCCACCGCCGACCCCCTTCGCGCCCTGGCCCATTATATTGTTGAACGTGAAAGTTGATAAGCTTTCACTTTGGAGGCGCTGCGGCGACTGGTGCCGGTGTCAAGGCATACATAGACCTCACTGCTGAGATTTTCAAATTCCGGCGGCCCCCAGGCGTCGAAACTGTGTATTGTGTGCCGTCGAAACTTGTCAAAGTACCCTGAACTTGTGTCCCCTCGGTCAGAACGAACAAATGGCAACTCAGGCAAACCACGGCTCGCCGACACTGCTTGGCTGGCAGAAGGCGCTGACATGGATTGAGTTCGACCCGGCGGACATTATCGCCGCCATGTTCGATGCGCTGGAGTCCCTGCTGCGTGGTGAAGAGCCGGCCAGTGCCCAGAGCCTGCCTGCCGACCTGCTGCTGCCGGATTATCACCCGCCGGAGCGCGAAATTCCGATCTATCCCCGCCTAGTTCCCCTGAGCAGGCGTAGCTTCAGCGGGAAAAGACGCACTCCGCCACAAACATCGGGTACACTGCGTTCTATGACGGAAACTACTAACCACCAGGATCCGGTCGAAGCAGGCAGCATTCCAGACCACACCCTGCGCTGGCTGAATCTGCTGGGCGATTTGGCCCATGTCGCCGTTGCCGTACTGCTGATCTTGCTCACTGTTCTAGTGCTGGTCTACGCCTGCTTTTCCTATGCTGCCCAGATGCCCCATCTGATGACGGCGCTTCAGCCGCGAGCCGTTCCACCGGGAGAAGGCGGTGTCCACCCTGCCGACCCGTTTATTCGCGGCAGTGTCGAATTTCTCAGCAACATTCTTTTCGCCGTGATTTTGCTGGAAGTTCTGCACACGACCTTAATCTTCCTGCATGACCGAAGCGGACGCGCCGTTGTTCGCGCGTTTCTCGTCGTCGCCATTCTTTCCATTGTCCGCAAGATACTGCTGGTTGGGGCCGAATCATCACTTACCGGCGAAATGGGCCTGCCGTTTGTCTATAGCTCCGCCGGCACGCTTATCGGTATTCTGGGGATTGGCCTGCTGGTCGGCTGCCTTGTTTACATGAGCCGCTCGCCGGGGTTGCGGGAGTAAGCGGCCATTTGAGTAAAGCCGAACACTTCGGCAAACTTTTCTACGACAACCGCCTTGACTGCTGCCCGATTGGGACAGGCCGACCCAAGCTGCTCCGTCAGCGACGTTACACCCCTGTCGGCAATACCGCACGGGACAAAATCTTCTCGGAATGGCCTGAGATCGTTTGAGATATTCAGTGCGAACCCGTGCAGCGAAATCCACCGCGAGACTTTAATCCCAATCGCTGCGATCTTTTCGTCGCCCACCCACACTCCGGTCCGGCCTGCTGCCCGCTCCCCAATCAGCCCGTACACGCCGACTGTCTGGATCAAGACTTCTTCCAAATCCCGTAGATACTTGTGCAGGTCTTGTCCATGCCGGCGCAGGTCGAGAATCGGATACCCGATAAGCTGTCCCGGCGCATGATAGGTAATCTCGCCGCCCCGGTCTACTCGCTCAACCGCAAACCCGCGCTCTTTCAGTGCCGCTTCGGAAGTCTTTAAGTCACTGTTGTCAGCGCGCCGTCCCAGTGTAATCGTCGGTGGGTGTTCCAGCAGCAGCAGGGTATCAGAAATCTCGCCGCGCCCAAGCTGTTCGGCCAGTGCGTACTGCAATGCCAGCGCGTCGACGTAGGGGATGGGATTGGGATAGGTGATGAATTGACAGTGCATAGCAGTGATAGGCATATGAGAGAAGCGACGCATAACGGAACCGGAACGAAATAAGCACTGTGTGCTTCAGCACATGGCTCTTATCAGTGCAGCAGCCCCATGTCCACTTCTAGTGTTGGTTCCGTCTCATTCTGTTCGTAGATTATCAGGTATACTGGCCCAATGGCGCGTCCTGACTTATCGTACCTCAAAAGCGTGTTTTTGTTCCTGTTCGGCATCCCGCTCGGCCTGCTGTCCGGTCTAACAGG
>JAYVVR010000449.1:0-2813 GCA_043786835.1 Armatimonadota bacterium
GGCGGCGGGGCGAGTGCGCTGATGCGCTGCTGGATTTCGCTGATCCGCGCAGTAATCGCGCCGATTTCGTCTCTCATAATTTGCTCTTCCTCAAAAAGATGGCGCTAAGACCGCTGCCCATACGAAAAACGCGTTGTCGCAAGCTCGTCCATCACGGCCTGCTCGGCCCGCTGCCTCGCCAGGATATGAGCGATTTTATGCCGGTCATGGACTGTTGTTAATGCCTGCCGGTCCTGCGATGTTCCAATCAAATGCAGCTTGTGGGCCTCACAGGTACAGCAGAGCGTCCGAACATCACTTTCCTGCTCCTGCACCGATTGGGTGATGACCTGCATATAGTCTTGATACAGCTTCGTCTCAAAGGCGTCAAAGGCCTCGGCAACCGCTTCCATTCGGCGTCGGCACAGCTCATCGAGCAGTGCCTGCCGAACGTCGCGCATCTCTGAGAGCAGCCGCTCCGCCAGGATAAGCGCCGACTGAGCCTCGGCATAAGTCTGTTTAGCAAGTGTTTCCTGCCGCTCCCGCTGCTCCAAAACCGCCTGTAATCGAAACCGAAAATGCTTCATGCGTGGCTATTTCCTAAGTGTTGTGTTTTATCTAGTTATTCTTGTTCCGAGAAAATTTCTTGCAGCGCGTCAATCGTATCGTCCATTGCCGCCTGCTCGTGAACCCCCTGGCGCAGGAACGCCCGGACTGGCTCGATGAGGCGCCGGGCGGCATCAATGCGCGGGTTGCTGCCCTCGGCATATGCGCCGATGTTGATCAAATCTTCGGCTTCCTTAAAAGTCGCCAGAGTTTCGCGCAGGTGGGACGCTGCGGCCCGCTGTTCCCCGGACGTTACCTGAGGCATCACCCGCGACACGCTGCGCCCGACTTCAATCGCCGGATAATGACCCCGCGCAGCAAGGTCACGGGACAGCCAAATATGGCCGTCGAGAATGCCCCGGACCGTGTCGGCAATCGGCTCGTTCTCGTCGTCGCCCTCAACCAGCACCGTGTACAGCGCCGTAATCGTGCCTTTATCACTCGTGCCGGACCGCTCTAAAATCTTCGGCAGCAGGGCAAACACGCTTGGCGGATACCCCCGTGTCGCGGGCGGCTCCCCAACCGCCAGCCCCACCTCGCGCTGGGCCATGGCAAGGCGCGTCACCGAGTCCATCATCAGCAAAACGTCTTTGCCCTGGTCTCGAAAATACTCAGCAATCGCGGTCGCGACAAGTGGGGCTTTCAGACGTACCAGCGGCGGCCGATCTCCCGTAGCGATAATCAAAACCGAACGCTTGAGGCCTTCCTCGCCAAGATCGTTCTCAATAAACTCGCGGACTTCCCGGCCCCGCTCACCGACCAGGCAAATCACATTGACATCTGCCGATGTGTTCCGGGCGATCATACCGAGAATCGTGCTTTTGCCGACACCCGACCCGGCAAAGATGCCCATGCGCTGGCCCTTGCCGACTGTCAGGAGGCCGTCAATCGCGCGAATGCCGAGTGTGACGGGTTCGGTAATCCGCCGCCGGGTCATCGCATCCGGCGGCGGGGCGTTAATTGGGTACGATTTTGCGCCCATTCCGGCCACCGGCCCAAGCCCGTCGGCAGGTGCGCCGAGGCCGTCTAAAACGCGCCCGAGCAGAAAGTCTCCGGCAACAACGCTCGGCATTTCGCCGGTCGCAATCACTTCCGAGCCGGGCTTGATGCCGGTCATCTCGCCGAGCGGCATCAGCAGCACCCGGTTTGCTTTAAAGCCGACGACTTCGGCCCTGACCATCGGGGCATTGCGCCCGCCGCTTCTGATTTCGCAGACTTCCCCAATCTGCGCCGCTGGCCCGATGCTCTCAACGACTAGCCCGATGACCTGCGTCACCAAACCGTTCGCCCGAACTGTATCAAGGCGCTGAACGACACTGCGATATTTGGCGAGGTCAGTGGAAGCCCCCATCCCCCGCCCTTTCCCCGCCGACGGGAGAGGGGAGTTAGAAGTTATCAACGAAGCTTTCTGCTCCCCTTCTGTATTGCTCCCCTCTCCCGGAACGGGGGAGGGGCGGGGGGTAGGGGCCTCACTCATTGCTTACCCCCAGTGCACGGGCAACTTCGGCGATTTGGGTCTCGATTTTCGCGTCGATTGTCCCGGCATTGGTTTCAATCACGCAGCCGCCGTCACCGACCCGCCGGTCTTCGACAATTTCGATAAACCGCAGGCCGTCCACAATCTCCATCAAATCTTCGCGGGCTTCTTTGACGCGCGGGGCGTCCGACATCGAGACGCGCACCCGGACATTGTCTTTATCGGTAATCCGCCGCAGGGCATTCGCGAGAATTGCATGAACAACGGCGGGATTTTGCGAAACCTCAGTCTTAATCACCTGCCTGGCAATGTCTAGCGCCAGTGCGACCATTTCCGATTCCTGGGAGCGCCAGAGCTGCTCGCGGGCTTCCCCGATGTTCCGGGCAATCGAGTCAATCTCGGAGCGCAGGGCCTCCTGACGCACGGCCCACCCAGTGCGGAGTTCGGCATCAACGGCAGTCCAGGCTTCAACGCTGCCGGCATGGAAGCCCTCCTGCCACGCCGCTTCCCGCAAGGCTTCGGCTTGGAGTTTGGCATCCTCAATCAGCTCGGCGGCTTCGGCATGCGCCTGCGAAAGAGTGGCTTCCGCGTCGGCGTACAGCTCTGCTGGACCGCGCACCGGCGCTGTCTGCGGGCCGAGGTCACTGAAGCGAGGCAGGGGAGCCACGGTCAAGGGTTTTAATGTGTCCAGCCAGGAATTCATAGGTAAGTTTTAGAGACAGAAGAGTGCGAGGCAGTAAACTTCTCTATG
>JAYVVR010000450.1:0-7964 GCA_043786835.1 Armatimonadota bacterium
CACCATGTCGATCCAATACCCAAACGCATCACGAAGTCAAGCTGGCGTGTTCGTGCTAGATACTGCTCGTATACTTGGGTCACGACAGCCTGGGGATCGTCGCGGCGCACCAGCCAATGCCCGCATTCAATGCCTTTCCCTGAAAAGTAAAACTCGGTGATGAACTCCCAGCCGTCGACCCAAACTGTGTTTCTCCAATTGAATGCTTCTTCGCGAACAAAGTCTATTTGCAGCACTGCGGAAAGATGACTGATGACGGCTCTGGTGAGTTTCTTTGCTTTGGTCGGCACGCAGTCTTTTGGGAGCGGAAAGGGACGAAGCGAGATGCTGACTTGACCCCAGTGCTGATAAAATGCCTCGGCACACTGACGCTCTTCCGGCGCAAACTGGTCACTCAGCAGGTCCTCAATGTTTACTTCTTTAGGGATTTTGAAGTAGAAGCTTTTAACCAGCGCTTGTGCCAGCAATAGGCGCTGGTTTGTGTCAAGCGACTCAACCCCAGCGAGGAAGCCAAGCATACCTGGGTTCGACTTCGACAACGGGCGCAGCAGCGGGTAATCAGTCCGGGCCTGCTGCTCTGCGACTTGCAGACTCCAGCGATAGCAGCGACGTATGAGTTCTTTTTGAGCAAGCGCCAGTTCCATATTCGTTTTCCTATGCTCTGGGGTGCGTTTTGTCGTAGACTTCGCGGAGACGGGCGATGTCTACCTGGGTGTAGCGCTGGGTGGTGGCGACGCTGACATGGCCGAGCATTTCCTGGATGGCCCGTAAATCGGCCCCACCGGACAGCAAATGAGTCGCAAACGAGTGGCGCAGGGCATGGGGCGTGATAGTGCGGGCAATACCGGCGTCGCGGGCGTAGGCTTTGACGAGACCCAGAAAATGGTTGCGGGTCATCGGACCGCCGCGCTTGGTAATAAAAAGAAATGTACTTGGGGGCTTCTTCACCAAAATCTTGGGCCGGGCAGAGTTCAAGTAAGTCGTCAGCGTCTCGGAAACGCCGTCGCCAAGCGGTACGAACCGCTCTTTTTTACCTTTGCCGAATGGACGCACGAGCCGCGCCCGCAGGTCAACACTCCCAGTTTCCAGCGACACCAGCTCCGAGACGCGCAGGCCGCAGCCATACATCATTTCGAGCATCGCCCGGTCCCGGACGCCTTCGGGGGTTTGCACAGTCGGTGTCGTCAGCAGACGCTCGATTTCCGGCAGGGACAGTGTGTTCGGCAGACGGATCGCGGTCTTCGGCGGGTCTACGGCAAGCGACGGGTCGGTGTCAATTAGTTCTTCCCGGCATAAATACTGCATCCACAGCTTCAGCGAAATTATCTTGCGCGTCAGGCTTGCCGGGGCAAGGCCCGCCCGGCGCAGGGACGCGAGAAAGCCGTAGACATGGCCCGGCGTGATCGCACGAACCTCTGTAATATTCTCCCGGCACAGAAAGGCGATAAACGGCGTGATGTCATACCGGTAGGCAACGAGTGTCTGCTCGGATAGGCCGCGCTCAGCAGAAAGATTTGCGAGATAAGCGTTTAGGTGGTTAGTCATAGAAACGGTCACAGGATAAGAAGGGCGAACATCCGTAAAGAAGTAAAGAAGGGCGAACACAAGTAAAGAAGGGCGAACACGAGGTTCGCCCCTACATTATTCACCCCCTGCATCCCAACCGTATGCCTCCGAACCCCGTAGGGGCGAACCTTGTGTTCGCCCTTTCCTGTCTGTCTTGCCCTTCTTGTCTGTCTTGCCCTTCTTGTTTGTATTCGCCCTTCTTTACGGATGTTCGCCCTTCTTTGCTATTCCTATTCTGAACGCCGTACTACGCCACCTCCGTGAGCCCGGCCTGCGTTTTGGCCGTATCTTCTTGGGTCAGGTCTTCCAGATATTCGGTTTCGTCGTCCTCCTGCCAGCCTTCCTCGCCGGTTTCCGGCGGCTTGGCGGACGACGCGGGCCGGGCGCGGGTTCCGGCCCAGAAGCGGAGCATGTCGATCTTTTCCTTCATGGTCATGGACAGCGGAATAGACTGCTTGGCGACTTTGAGAATATCGTCGGTCGTAATGTCCCGGTCCAAGTTGAACGCATCGTACATCGCCGAGATCACCGCCTGCTCGATTTCCGCCCCCGAGTAGCCGACGGTCGCTTCAGCCAGGGCGTTCAAATCAAACAATGCCGGGTCACGCTTCCGCTTTTTCAGATGAATGGTGAAAATCTCGACCCGCTCGGGTTCACCGGGCAGGTCTACAAAGAAAATCTCGTCGAAGCGGCCTTTCCGAAGCAGCTCCGGAGGCAGGGCAGAGACATCGTTTGCCGTCGCAACGACAAAGCACGGTGCGGTCTTATCTTGCAGCCACGCAAGAAACGTCCCAAAGACACGCGCGGTCGTGCCGCCGTCACTGATGCCTGACGACTGCGTTCCCGAGAAGCCTTTCTCAAGCTCATCAATCCAAACAATATTCGGCGCAGTGCTTTCCGCCACTCGAATGGCTTTGCGAATGTTCTCTTCGCTCTGCCCGACAATGCCCCCAAAAATCTTCCCCACGTCCATCCGAAGCAGCGGCAGATTCCACAAAGAAGCAATCGATTTGCTGGCGAGCGACTTACCACAACCCTGAACACCTAAAATCAGGATGCCTTTGGGGGCGGGCAAGCCGTAATCGCGGGCTTTTTCGGTGAACGCGACGGTGCGTTTGTCCATCCAGTCTTTGAGTAGGTCTAAGCCCCCGACGTCGGCGAAGGCTTCGGACGCCCGATAGTATTCTAAAATGGCGGATTTTCGGATGATCTGCTCTTTTTCGGACAGCACAACGTCAACGTCAAACCTGCGCCGCTCCACTAAAGACTTTGCGAAGACATTCTCGGCTTCCATTGCGGTCAGCCCTTGTGCCGCGCTTAATACCTGTTCGCGTTCCTCTTTGGTCATGGCAGTCTGCACTTGCGGGTTCGCTTTGACCGACTCGATAATAGAGTCCAAAAGCCGCCCCAAGTCCTCGAGGGACGGCAGCTCATAGTCCACGACGGTGATTTCTTTTTCAAGCTCCGGCGGCAGCTTCAGGACCGGGGATAGCAGCACCAGCGTTTTGTACGACGTTTTCAGCGAGTAGGTCAAATCGCGCAGACGCCGTACGAGCGCCGTGTCGTTCAGGAATGGATGGAAGTCTTTGAGTAAAAAGACAGCCTGATCGCGCGATTCCAGCACGAAATCCAAAGCTGCAAGCGGATCCCGCGTTACGTCGTCCCGGTTTGCCGGGTTCAGCACCATGCCCTGCGTGACAGTCCACTGATACATCTTTTTGCCGCGAGCTTTTGTGATTGCTCTTAGGGCATCTTCAACCCGTTTTTCCTCCCACGAGACGACATAAATAATCGGGTACCTTGCCCGAATCAGTGTTTCCAGCTCCGTATCCACCGCGCTTTGTGCCATAGTGTTTATCCTTGCCATTCGTCATCGGGGTCAGGCTGGGCATTCTGCCAGAGCTCATTATAACGCTCTCGAACGTAGGGACTGAGTTGTTCGGCAAAGTCTTGGGACAGGTTCAGCAAAATCATTAGCTCCTGCGCGTCGCCGAAGTCTTTGGCGCGTCCTTTTCCTGTCAGACCGGAGGCAATTTTCAGTTCAATGATTGACGCCGCGTTTAGAAAACGAACGCCATCCCGTTCCATCGCAGCATTTAGCGGCTCGGGAAACGCCACCGGCTTGGGTTTCCCATCACCGGGAAATTCCCCGGCGATAAGAAACTCAATCCGAACGCCGTTCTCCGTATCGCGCAGGTTTTTACTGCCGGCAAACGGGGGCCGGTAGCCGCTGCCTTCCAGCTTTTCGTGGATTTTTGCCAACCCCTCGCGTGTCACCAAAATATCCACATCTTCCGTGAAACGTCGGAAGCCATGTAAAAATAAGGCCATGCCGCCGACAACGGCATAGTCAATGCCGAGGTCATTCAACCGAGTCGTGATGCGTCGCAGTGACTTCTGCACTTCGCTTTCGTTTTGAAAAAACATTCCGCCCTCCCTAAGCGCCCAACTGATGTCCGCATTCATCCGCTGCGTGTAGTCGAGTTCAGTGGTTACGGTTGTCATAGCAATCTGCCTCGCCCCTCTGCGACGTTCTGTTTACCCCGTGCGATAATTGTATCAAATCGTCCGGCTTCGGCATCACGGGCAATTTCTTGGTCCCAGCGCTCGTTCTTGATTTCGTCGAGACTCTCCATTAATTGCCAGAACACTTTGTCAGGAAGCTGAATAGCGGCAGCTTCGATTTCTTGAATGGTCACTGTGCGTCTGCTCTTTCTAGGCTATGCAGCGGCGCACGAGGAAGTAAACTTCACTCGCTGGTTAGGGTCGTCCTTCGAACGAAAGAGTGGCTCACATCCAGTTTCTTATCGTCCGAAGGACGGTATTCTCAGCGAGTGAAGTTTACTTCCTCGTGCGTCACTATGAACGGTCAGTATGTAATCACAATTAGGCTTGCTTCGGTTCGTTCACTGTAAATGGAAACAACCTTACCCCACGGGAACTCATACGGCGGCGACCCCAAATCGTGTTCAAGCAAGGCGTCATGGAACGCTTTATTCCGTAATTCCTGCTCTAGCGACCAGTCGGCCCAGGTGGTCGCACTCGGGTCAAGATTAAATGCAACGTCTACCATGTCCAGCTTCTCGCCGTTGAAGAAAATTGACGAAAAAATTTCTTTATCGGCAAGCTTGACCGCAGGCAGGTTCCATGACATCCACGGTTCGTTTCTTATGGACGGCTTTGATTTTTTGCCGAGGCCACTGGTATAGAAGCTGTGACGTGTGAGATCAGCGCGAACGCAAATATCGCTGCTAATACAAACAGTTCCTGTCATCTTGTCAATCAAACGCGTCATCTCTTATTGTAGCTTTAATTCAACTCGAACTGCGCCTGCTCACCGTTTCGAGGTAAAATAATGGCTATGTCAACAATCACGCATCACTTTTTTGTCTGTACCAACGAGCGGCCTGACGGTCATCCCCTACCGTCGTGTGCGCCCCGTGGCGGCAAGGCAGTTTACGCAGCATTTCTCAAAGAGATCGCCCGACGCAGCTACCCTGAGGGCGTTAAAGTGACCCCTTCGGGCTGTCTCACGCCCTGCAATCATGGGCCGAATGTCGTGGTCTATCCGGCGGGCGTCTGGTACGCGAATGTCACGGACGCTGACGTGCCGGTGATTTTAGCCGCGCTGCTTGACGGTATCGGCACGGCGGAGCATCTGCGGCTGCCGGACGGGGTGCAGCTGACGTGAGTGCAGAAAACACGGGGCTGAACCCCCGTGCTTCAAAAGCAAACCCCCGCCTGCGCGGGCGACCAACTTCGTTGGACTTATATTTGGATAGGAATGCCCGCGCAGGCGGGGAATTGCGCTTCAAAGCCCTGCTGTTCAGGGCAGGGATCTCAAGTACGCTCGCGCCAGTTTTTCCGCCCCCTCTTTGTCGTCGGGGGCTAAACGGCCTTCGACGACTTCGTTGACCAAATACTCTTTCACTGCGCCGAGCTGCTTGCCGGGTTTGAGATTAAGACGGGCCATCAGCTCCTGACCGTCGAGCGGCGACGTCAACGCGCAGATGTCCTGGGCCTCCTGAATGGGAGCCATGCGGGAACGCAGCTCGGACGCACGGGAGATGTCGCGGTGGTCCGGGGACAGCGCAGACACATCTACCCGGTGGATTTCAAATAGATTGTCTAACTGGGGGCCGAGATCGCGAATGAGGCGGCGGACGGCGGCATCGGTCCAGAGGGGCTTGTATTCGCCAATCCTCATGTGCTGGGCGACCAGCTTGACGACCGCCGTAATTTCGTCATTTGAGAATTTGAGGCGGTTCATCAGCTTGCGGGTCATCTCCGCGCCGGTCTCCGCGTGGCCGTAAAAGTGGACCCGGCCATCGTCGCCGACGCCTTTTGCGGGCGGCTTGCCGATGTCGTGGCACAGCGTCGCCAAACGCAAAACCAACGAGGCGTCAGGCGTAAGATTTTCGACGGCGAGAAGGGTATGTTCCCAAACCGGGTAGGCGTGGAACTCGTTCTGGGTGACGCCGACCATTGCGGTCAGCTCCGGCGCAAACTGCCCGAGCAGGCCGCTGTCTTTGAGAAGTTCCAGGCCGGTCTGGGCGCGGGCCGTCAGCAGTGTCTTGCAGAACTCGTCCCGAATGCGCTCGTAGGAAATCACGCGGGTTCGGTCGGGATTGGTGTCGTTGAGGCGCGTCGCCCGCTGGCGCAGAGCTTTCCAGGTTACTGGGTGGATTTGGTAGCCGAAACGCGCCGCAAAGCGCACAGCCCGAAGCATTCGCAGGCCGTCGTCTTGAAATGTCAGCAGCGGATCGGTCGGCGTTCGTATAATTTTGGCGTCAATATCGGCAAAGGCAAGGCCGAGCGGGTCGGTAATCTCGCTTGTTTCGAGGCTTTGAAGCAGCGTATTGATTGTAAAGTCGCGGCGCTTGGCATCATCGGCGAGTGTTCCCGGCTCGACCTCGGGCTTCCGGCTCTCGGGGCTGTAGGACTCGGTGCGGGCGGTGACTATCTCGACGGCACGGCCTTGAATGACGACCATGGCCGTGCCGAACTTCGGGTAAACGACCGGCTCGAAGTCCGCCACGCCCTGCTCTCGCAGAAAGCGGGCCAATGCCAGCGCATCGCCTTCAAGCACGATATCAATGTCGTCTTTGCCCGACGGCAGGCCAAGCACTTGATCGCGTACAAAGCCACCGACAAGGAACAGCTTGCCGGCGTACTCGGTGCCGCGCACTGCCCCGCGCAGAACTTGCAGAACTCTCTCGGTTTCCGGGGAATGATTTGGCATGACACGGAAATTGTACCCCACACAGTAAAGAGAAAGAGAGATTAGGGCGGGGCAGCGACAAGTGCATAATTTAGAGGCGGTTTGAATTGGGCGGGGTCTAATTGGGCGCCGGAAACCGACTGGGCGGTCCAAGTCGTCTGCGTGATCGTCGCCGGGGCGTTCAAGACAGGCGGGGCATGCATGACCGTGATTTGTGCAAACAGCGGCAGGCCGGAATGCTTCTCGAACGCATCAGCCAGCGGATCCTCGAACGGGCCGGCGGCAACCGCCGTCAGCAGCACCGCCGGCAACGAGTTTTCTGCAGCCGGGAACTTCGCAGTGTCCGCCAGCCAAATCTCGCCGCGAATGCTCCACTGCGGCGGCAGGTACGCCGCCATCCGCTTCCGACGGCTCTCGCGCTCGCGCTCGTCAGCCTGCGCGTTTTCCGCGTGAACGCGTCCCGGATGAAGCTGCGTATAAATCACCGTGCCGGTCAGCGTGTATTGGTGTGCGGCGAGGCCGGCAAGCATTCGGGTCCGGCCTGTCCCGTGCAGGTCCAGCTTGGTTTCGATTTTGAGTTCGTCGGCGGTCAAGGAAACTTCGTCGGCAGGGTCGGTCGGCACCGGAACCGAGAGAGAGTAGGAGCGGCGGGCCGAGTTCACCCCGTAAAGAATGTTGGCTTTGCCGTCGTAGATGAGTGTCGGCGCTCCGGCGATTTCAAGCCGCGTGTTTGCGCCCTGACATAAGAGCGAAACAGCGGTGGCCGCCGGCGCTCCCAGCCCAACACGGATTGTCTGCCGGCCCTGCATGGTGACATCGGCGCAGGCAGGCAGCAGGGCAGAGCAGAGAAGGCTGACAGTGGCAAGCATTCGAGCATTTGGGCGGCAAACCGATGGCATAATTTTTATTCTCTCTGGCGCTGTCATGTGAAAGAGACCCCCACCCCCCACCCCTCTTCACCTCGCTACGGAGGCACGACTAGAGGCCCCACTTCGTGAGAGAGGGGAGTCAGAGTTTTTGTCATGCTCCCCTCTCCCATTCTAATGGGGGAGGGGCGGGGGGTGGGGGCGTTTTTATAGAGTCTCTAAAGAATTGAAGACGGCCTGCCGACATAAGAAGCATCTTTGGAGATACTACCCCATGTCCAGCGCAGCACCGACAATCAGCTTCTCCGGCC
>JAYVVR010000451.1:0-2800 GCA_043786835.1 Armatimonadota bacterium
GGTCCGTGGTACTGTTCCGGCGCGACGACATTGCCGACCAATGCATTTTCTGCATATAATGCCGTCAGCGGCCCGGTGTCTTTCGCGTCTTCGAGCGCCCGGAGTGCATCAATAAACCGTCTCGCCACTTGTTCAGACATAATTTCTCCCTCTATTTCTGCTGCTATGCGAACATTTGGGGCCGGCCTAAACCTGTGACGCCTATGTGTCGGCGGGTACCCTCCGTTGCACCGGACAAGGCCGCTGCCCCACAAATACTGGGCCGACAGCGTCCCGCCCGTCGTCTTCTCCTCTACCACTTGCCCCCCATCGAAGTCGTGGATCGTCAAAGCCCCGTTCACGTTCTTCGAGAGCTGATGCCCAATCGCATCATACGCATACGACACCGATGTACCAGGCTTAGTCAGGCTCACAGACTGGGCATCATAATCATACCCGAAGTTCGTCCCCAAACTGCCGTTGATGCTCCCCGAGGCCTGGTCCCCGTTGAGGTTGCAGCCCAGCACCAACGTGTTTGCCCCCCCTACAGCTGGTCGTCAGCATAGATGTTGGCCGTGCCGTCGGGATACGACGTTTTGGTGTCCCGCTCCCAGGTATCGGGCGTACAGATGGTGGTGCGTCCCGTCGCATCGGTGTGGGAGTCGTTAGCGCCGTAAGTGTAAATTGGACAGTAGTTATTGGGGTCTTGTTTGTCGTAGACTAAGCCGGCTGAGGTATCGCTTAGAAACACGTGGATCAATCGCACGGCGGCAGATTGCCTGCTGATACAGCAAAAAAGATGGTCAGCGGAATTGGAAGCGAACTGAGAACTGGCAAGAAGCGAGTTGATGCCGGCAAGTGCAGCTTTGTAGTCATGTCCGCCAAATTGGGAAACCGCCTTTTTGCAGAGGCTATCCTGCTGAATATTAAATCCGTTTGAGGATGGTATGGTGAGTGTAGCAAGACGTTGAACTGGGTGGATATCAGGCTGAGAATGGCAGCCTGTGAACAAAACCGCAAGCCGCATTAGCGGCGCAGAAATAATGCGGCGCAGGAGTGGTGCAAAATCCATGAGCAGCCTTCTCAAAGACGACAGCTTAGAGACTGTATAGAAACGATTCCGAAGTCCCCCCATTATTGGGGGTGGGGGGGGGTGCTCGGCTTTTTATACAGTTTCTAAAGACGACGACAAAAACTGTGACGACGCCGTTCTCGCCGTGAAGTGAATTCACTGTAACAAGCTCTGAAGAACAAGTCACGCTGCTGTCAAAAAATTAACGGAGTATTATCACTGGGCGGCTTTTGTTTCGGGGCCGTCTTGCGAAACTACCCTCTCTTGTGCCATAATCGGCAGAGAGATTTTTGGGATTGATGCACTTGGGACCGATGCACGTTTTACTATTACAACTCTGGCACGCCGGGACCCGGTGGCTGACGGATGGGGACGCGTGGAGCCTGGTGCGGACCGGGGCGGATATCCTCATTGTCACCTACCTCGTCTACCGCCTGATGATGCTGGCAAAGGGAACGCGGGCCTGGCAGATTATTACCGGCTTGGTCGTCTTTGTCGCCATGCTGCTGTTTTCGACTTGGGCACGGCTGTCGGCGCTGAGCTGGATATTGCAGCAGATTTTGCCGCTGGGGCCGGTCGCAATTGTCATTTTGTTCTTTCCCGAGCTGCGGCACGCACTCGAAGAAGTCGGGCGGCTCGGGTTCTGGGGCAAAGGGTTTACGGGTCTTGATCGCGAGAATTTGTCGTCGCTTGTTGGGCAGATTGTGGAGGCTGCCGAGCGCCTGTCGGACAAGAAGATCGGGGCGCTGCTGGTTTTAGAGCGTGAGACAGGCCTTTCCGACATTGTCGAAACTGGGACTTTGCTCAACAGCGAAGTCAACTCGGATTTACTGTGCACGCTCTTTTATCCGGGGTCGCCCTTGCATGACGGCGCGGCGGTGATTCGCCGGGACCGGATTGTGGCGGCGGGCTGCACCCTGCCTCTGTCGGAGAACCGGACTGTTCAGGGAATGCAGGTGCATACTCGCCATAAAGCTGCGCTCGGCATCACCGAGCAGAGCGACGCGCTTGTAGTGGTCGTCTCGGAAGAGACCGGAATTATTTCGCTGGCATTCGGCGGGAAAATGGTGCGCGGCCTGCGCGATGACGACCGCCTGCGCGACCTTCTCATTCGGGAATATACGGGCCGCGAAAAGCCGAGTGTCCGCCGCCGCCGAAGCTTTATTCGCCCGCGTGCCTCAAAAGCGGAAGCGGCGAAAGCAGAGCCGGCTGCTGTCCGTCTGCCGGAGATTTCCCCGCTGGTGGAAGCAGAGCCGGAAACGTCTGCCGCTGAGCCGCGCTCCTGACTAACTATGTTCTCTGCCCTACGCTATAATTTCGGCTACAAGCTCGTCGCCCTGCTCTTTGCGGTTATCCTGCACTTCTATGTCGCCGGGCTGGTCAACACGCGCCCACCCCATCTGCTGATCCTGCCGCTGTCGGTGCGGAACCTGCCATCCAGTCTGATATTGGATACGGCAGATCTGCCTTCGGTGACGCTGACACTGGACGGCTCTGCCGAGGAAATCAGTCGCCTTTCCGATGCGACCGTGACAACCTGGGTGGACCTGTCCCACGCAAAGCCCGGCGTAACTTCGCCTCTGCCGGTACATATCGCGGGTCTGCCGCCGAGTGTATCGGTTGAAACAGACCCGCCGCTGCTGACCCTCCAGCTTGAGCCGCGCCGCCGCCGCCAAATGCCGATTGGGGCCGATGACATCGGCACCGCGCCTGCCGGGTACTCATTCTCGCCGCCGATTATTACGCCCC
>JAYVVR010000452.1:0-2789 GCA_043786835.1 Armatimonadota bacterium
TTTTTGCAGTGCCACCACTGTGATTTCAAGAGGCGCAGTCCGGACGCCTGCCCGAAGTGTCAGGGCCTGCGCCTGCGTCCGTTCGGTCTCGGCACCGAGAAAGTCGAGGATGCCGTGCGCTTGCAGTTTCCGTCGGCTCGGACTTTGCGAATGGACCGGGATACGATGTCCCGGAAGGGCGCTCACGCGGAAACTTTGCGGGCGTTCCGGCGCGGCGATGCGGACATTCTCATCGGAACACAGATGGTCGCCAAAGGTTTGGACTTTCCGAACGTCACGCTGGTCGGCGTTGTCAGCGCGGACATGGCGTTAAATATCCCTGACTTCCGCGCCCCTGAGCGCACGTTCCAATTACTGACCCAGGTGGCAGGCCGGGCTGGGCGCGGCAAGCTCCCCGGCTCGGTCATCGTGCAGACGTTTTCGCCGGAGCATGAAAGTATCCAGTTTGCATCGCGCCATGACTATGTCGGCTTTTACGACTCGGCGATTGCCCAGCGTCAGGAGTTAAGTTATCCGCCGTATTCGCAAATGGCGAATGTCGTGTTCACCGATGAAAGCGAAGAGGAAGCCCAAAAACGTGCGTACCGAATGGCGACTATTTTGCGGGCCGAGATTCCCGACGGATCAGCACTCCAGCTTCTCGGCCCGGTTGCCTGTCCGTTGTCGCGTTTGCGGGGCCGTTACCGCTGGCATCTGGCGCTTCGTGCGCCGACAAGGCCTGCGCTGCTGGCGCTGCTGAAAGCGGGGATCGCCCAAATGACGGCGACGGAGCGCTCGGGCATGACACTCGACATTGACCCGCTGTCTATGCTGTGAGGTCGGCAGAAACAGGGAAGGGCGAACACAAGGTTCGTACCCTGCGTTCGGCCCTATTCCGAACCCCGCAGGGGCGAACCTTGTGTTTGCCCTCGTGGTAGCAGGCTAAACAGTATTTTATGCTATACTAACAACCAATGAGCGACGGAACCGAAAATGACGGGGGAGAGAATGCGATGGCGAAAGCCGCGGGGAAGCTGGCGGATCTCATCCGGCGCGATGATCCGATTGTGAAGTACGACGAAACAGCCGGGGTGAATACGCTGCGCCAGAAGTCGAAGCCAGTGCTGACATTCAACGAAGATGTCGCAGAGCTTGTCGCGCACATGGAGAAGATCATGCGGGCGGCGAATGGGGTTGGGCTGGCCGCACCGCAGCTCGGCATTTTACAGCGGATTTTCGTTTATGATGCCGGCGACGGATTCCAGGCGATTGTCAACCCGAAGATTTTGGGCCGCAAAGGCGAGCAGATCGGCGTTGAAGGCTGCCTGTCCATTCCCGGCTTGCAGGGCGATGTTGCACGGGCGGAAGAAGTGGTCGTCAAGGGCATGGACCAGTTCGGCAAGCCCATTCGCATCCGGGGAGACGGCCTCACGGCACGGGTCATTCAGCACGAAAACGACCATCTCGACGGCATTTTGTTTATAGACCATGCCGATCCGGCGTCCCTGCACTGGGTGACGGCGGAGGAACTGGAAGACGAGGAAGAAGACGGAGTGGGGCCGCAGACGCGCGAGTAGGATACCAACCGATGAAAAAATCAGGCCCAGCCTGTCTCTTCCTGAACTGTTTCGCGGCACTCAGTTTTCTTGGCACACCGCATGGCCTGTTTGCGGCAACTAAAGCGACTTCTCAGCCGCCGCGAAAGCTACATTCCGGCGGGCAACCCCGTCTTCTTCCCACGAAATCGGGGCCGGGGATTGTTGTTTGCGAGCCGGTGACGGCTTCTTCGGATACAACGCTCACACATTTTGGAGGTGGCTGTGCTGAGTGGTTGCAAGTTGCGGTCGGGGGCCAGCCACAATTCGGTCAAACGCCACTGTGGGATTCGCTGGACCGCGCCCGCATCGAAATGGGCCGGCCCGATTTGATGCTTTCTCCAGGGCAAGCGCTAGCACTTGCGCCGATACTCGGCGTGACGCACGCAGCAGTCGGCACTCTGCGCGGCGCGGAGCCGCACCTGACGTTAAAGTATCAGTTTTATCAGCTTCCTGCCGGTACTCGAGCGGGGGAACCAATAACGCTGAGCGGGACTAAGGCGCAGATCGCCGCCGGCCTGCCGCAGATGGCGCGGATACTGGTGAAGCAGCTCCACGGAGAACCGGCCGCCGTGCCTGCCGCAGCAGACCTTGTGCCCGATGATCTCCAGTTTCTTGGGGAAGTGCGCTGGCGAACGACACCTTATACAGATCTTCAGCGGTCCCAAATCGAGGCGTTATCCCTCCATGACCCTGCGGCGGGCATTCTGAACCTGAACCGCCGGGGCGGCGGCCACCCTGCCGACTTTCATTCGGCTTCGGAAACACTGCTGGCGCAGGCGGGAAACAATCCGCTGGTCTGGGGCGTGATCACAAAACGAGATGACTGGCTTTTGCTGACGCATGCAGTTCAGCTTTCCGCCCTTGCTGCCCGCTATCCCGGCAGCGGGATTCTCGCTGCCGCTGAGACGTACCGTGCTCGAATTGCCCAAAATCACGCCGCTGAGATGCTGGCAGCGGCCCGGCTTGTCCAGGATGCCCCGCGAAATCCCGAAGGCTGGCTGATCTCTGCCACGACAACCGCAAGCGTCGCCGGCGATGTCCGGCAGGGCCGGGTGTACGGCGCTCTTAACTCGTCTGACGCGCAGCAGCTCAGTCGGCTCTACGCGCAGGCTGAAGCTGCCGACAAACAGGCGGTTCAGCTTGATCCGCACTTTGCCGCCGGCTGGCAGGATTTGGCCATTTCTGCGACTTTCAATTCCGACGCCGCACTGG
>JAYVVR010000453.1:0-2787 GCA_043786835.1 Armatimonadota bacterium
GGGCAAGTCTACGACGATTAACTTATTGTGCCGTTTTTATGAACCCGATGCCGGGACACTCAAAATAGACGGTATTGACTACACCCAGATGAGCCTTCAGGACATGCGCCGGCAGATTGGAATTGTCTTGCAGGAGCCGTTCTTGTTCAACGGCACTGTCTCCGAGAATATCGCTTACGGCAAGCCATCGGCATCGTTTGAGGAAATCATGGAAGCCGCGAAAGCCGCAAACGCTCACTCGTTTATTCTCGCCAAGCCTGACGGCTACGATACAATGGTCGGCGAGCGGGGCGCGAAGCTGTCCGGCGGCGAGCGCCAGCGCGTTTCGATAGCCCGCGCGATCCTGCACAACCCGCGCATTTTAATCTTAGACGAAGCAACCTCGGCGGTAGATGTCGAAACCGAAAAGCAGATTCAAGAAGCCATCGGGCGTCTCATCAAAGGCCGGACGACGTTTGCGATTGCCCATCGCTTGTCTACGCTTCGGAACGCCGACCGCTTGATTGTGCTGGACGGCGGCACGATTTCCGAGATGGGAACCCACGCCGAGCTGATGGAGAAAAAAGGCGACTTCTTCAAGCTCGTCGAAACCCAAAGCCAGGTCACGCAGATTCTGGGAGCAGTTTAAGAACCCGCCTCCTTGCGAAGTAACTTGTTACGAAGCAAGGAGGCGGGTTCTTACCGCAATGGAGCGGATGTTTATGTCACTTATCGAAGAAAAACACCATTACACGCAGAATCAAGCGCCGATGCTTGACGCTTTGCCTGCTGCGAGTGTGCCGGAAAAACCCGGCTCGGTCTGGCGCAACGGTGACTACCTGCGGCTTTGGGCGGGACAGGTGGCGTCGGCAATTGGGTCGCAGGTGTCGGGGCTGGCGCTGCCGCTGCTGGTGCTTGCACTGACCCACTCGCCCGCAAAAGCCGGCGGCATGGCGGCCCTGCGCGGGCTGCCATATCTTCTGCTCTGCCTGCCCGCCGGGGCGCTCGTAGACCGCTGGGACCCGCGCCGGGTGATGCTGGCCTGCGACACAGGCCGAGCGCTCGCGCTGGCGTCGGTGCCGCTCGCGCTGGTGTTCGGGCATTTAGGCTTAACACAGCTTTGCATCGTGACTGTCATTGAAGGTACGCTGTTTGTATTCTTTAACCAGGCCGAATCAAACTGCCTAGTGCGGGTCGTCACAAAAGAGCAGCTCCCTTCGGCAGTCGCCCAGAACGAAGCCGTCTACAGTATTTCCGGGCTGATCGGGCCATCGCTCGGCGGCCTGCTGTACGGATTAGGCCGGGGCGTCCCGTTTCTCACCGATGCAATTTCCTATGCCGTTTCGGTCCTTGCGCTGCTGTCGCTAAAAACTGATGTCCGACCTGCCGTCCGCGCCGACAGTCCTGCGCCGCATTTGGGCCGAGAAATCATTGAAGGCTTGCGCTGGCTGTATGCCCACCATGTTATTCGGTTTGTGGCGGTCTTAACCGGCGTTCTCATGTGTACCTGCGCGGGCTGGGCCTTGATCTTGATTGTCCTGGCTCAGAAGCTGGGCGCGACCCCGTTTACAACCGGCCTTCTCATCGGGACCGGCGGGGTCGGCAGTGTCGCCGGGTCACTGCTTGCCGTGCCTTTGCAGAAGCGTTTCAAGTTTGGGCCACTGATGATTGGTTCAGCCTGGGTTTGGGCCATCACCTGGCTGTTTTACGCATTCGCGCCCAATTTGATTGCACTCGGCATTGTCAACGCGCTCAGTTTTATTGTCGTGCCGATTTATTTAGGCACTCAGTACGCCTATCGCTTAGGCCAGATTCCCGACCATTTGCAGGGCCGGGTCAACAGCGTTTTTCGCTTGATTGCATTCGGCAGCGGCCCGCTCGGACTCGCCGTGACCGGCGTACTTTTGCAGAGGCTCGGGCCGCTTTGGACGGTCTTGATTACGTTCGCCCCGCAGCTTGTGTTCAGTATTGCGGCAAGCTTTTACCGGCCTTTAAGGGCGGAGTAGGAAGAAGAGATGGGACCGAGAGTAGAAGTCGCGGGCACCAACTTCGTTGGACTTGAATCTTCATTGGACTCGAATCTTTGCCCGCGAAGGCGGGGTGCTGCACTTCAAATCCCTGCCGTTCAGGGCAGGGAAACCACGCCATGACTAACCACATCATTCGCCCATTCCAAGAGGACGACCGGGCCGCGATTATCGAGGGCGGGGTGTCGCGTTTGCCTTGAAACTTCGAGGCATTGACGCCGCGATTACGCGGGACTGCCCTTTGATTTTGACCGAGAACCACGAAGATAACGCCCCCATGCGGGCCATTAACAAAAAGCTGGGCTTCGTTCCCGATGCCCCCGGCGTCAGCTATAGCAAAGAGTTGGAACCCCTCCCGCCTTGCTTCGCAGGGTCCCTCCCCTGTTAGGGAAGGGCCAGAATTTTCGGATGACGACTGTAGGGGAGATGCTTGCTGCATCCTCTTGTTTTTATTGCCCTTCCCTAACAGGGGAGGGCCCCTGCGAAGCTAGGCGGGAGGGGTTTTTACAGGAGACACACGCCATGACGACACTTCAAATTCGCCCGTTTCAAATTCGCCCGTTTGAGGAGGGTGACCGGGACGCTATTGTCGAAACCCGCAACCGGGACCAGCCGCCGCACCGCCGGAACACCGTCACGGCGTGGGTACGGCGCGACTCCCTCCGCAAGCCGGAGCTTGTGGATATTCGCCTCTGTGCGGTCATCTCAATGACAGGCCAGGTGGCTGGATTTCTCGATGCTACCGACCTGAGCACAACCACGTTCAAAATGGAAGATGTCT
>JAYVVR010000454.1:0-7916 GCA_043786835.1 Armatimonadota bacterium
GCAATGTCTTCCAAGAAGCTACGGAAGGACGGCAGGTTAGCAACAGCCCTCTCCGAACGATGCGCCATATCCATCAGCTTTCCGGCGACGATGACGCAGGTTCTAATTTCTCCTTCGCCGGCATCGGCAACTCGCCTTGCAAGAGGTGCATCTCCTAAAATTAGACGACTGCAATGGTTTGTGTCAAGCAGGTACATGGATTACTCGTTCCGGAACTCGGCAGGACCGCGTGATGCAACGACGGCTTGAAGGCATTCCTCAAAGTCGTCGCCCTGCCAGGTTCCGACATGACGCAAGATAGAACGACCGGAGGGCGGGCGAAACGACGGTTTTTCCTGCGCTTGGCTCCCTGCCTGCGGCAAGACCATGAGCCGCACCCGCTGGCCTGTAAGTTCCGGTGCATGTGCCGCAACCTCTTCCCAAGTGCCTTCAAACTCCAAAACAGGTGCATTCATAGTTGGTTCTCCTGAAAAGAGTATACACCGAACAGGACTGTTTTACGAAACAAAAAGGGCGCAGGCTAGATAGCCTGCGCCCTTTGGTTTGTTTACGAACAGCCTAAACTTGTCCCACAACTGAGACATTTGTAACAAGCACCGCTGCGGATGGTAATCGCGCCGCATTCGGGACACGGCGGGGCGTCGGACTGGGCGCGGTAGATTTCGCGCTCGTGGTCTGAGATAGACGCCGTGTTGGTCTCGGCGAGGTGGGCATTGCTGCTCTGATGGCCGTTGCCATTTGAGTTCCCGTTTTTATTGCTTAACGTGCCACTTTTCGAGTCGTGGGCCGGAGCGGACAGCTTGGGCGGGGACGCATAGGCATCTTCTTGGTCCGCGAGAAGGCCGACATTGTGGCGGTCTTCTTTTTGCAGGAACCGGAGCGCGAGATACCGGAAGATGTAGTCCATGACAGATTTCGCCATTGGAATCTCTTTGTTGCCGGTGAAGCCCGACGGCTCAAAGCGCGAATGGATGAACTTGTCCACGAGAGTAGACAGTGGGACACCGTACTGCAATGCCAGCGAAATCGCGGTCGCGAAGCTGTCCATCAGGCCCGAAATAGACGAGCCTTCTTTGGACATCCGAATAAAGATCTCGCCGGGCTGGCGCGTGTCCGGATAAAGGCCGACCGTGAGATACCCCTCGTGGCCGCCGATGCTGAACTTATGTGTCACGCCGTCGCGCTCGTTGGGCAGGCGGCGGCGGACCGCAACCGGCACGGCGAGGGCCGCATTCGGCGACGATTCCGAGGCAGCCGCTTCAGCGGCGGCGGCTTTGGCTTCCAGAGACTTTTCGCTTGCCGTATTCAGCGGCTGGGTGCGCTTCGAGCCGTCCCGATAGATAGCGACGGCTTTGATGCCAAGCTGCCATGCTTCCAAATACGTTTCGGCGATGTCTTCCGGTGTCGCATCGGTCGGCACGTTGACAGTCTTAGAAATAGCCCCCGAAATGAACGGCTGGGCCGCTGCCATCATCTTGAGATGCCCTCGGTAATGGATCGAGCGGGTGCCATTCATCGGGCGGAACGCGCAGTCGAAGATCGCCAGATGCTCCGGCTTCAGACCGGGTGCGCCTTCGATCGTGTCATTCTCGTCAATGAACTTGATGATCCCATTAGCCGCCCCCTCATCGTAGCCGAGACGGTCGAGCGCTTCGGGCACAGTCTGGTTAACGATCTTCATCATGCCGCCGCCGACCAGCGACTTGTATTTGACAATCGCAATGTCCGGCTCAATCCCAGTCGTATCGCAGTCCATCAGGAAGCCAATTGTACCGGTAGGAGCGAGTACAGTGGATTGGGCATTCCGATAGCCCGAAATCCGGCCTTCTTCCAAAGCCTCGTCCCAGGCAGTCCGGGCGGCGTTTAAAAGAGAGGTTGGAATAAGCGTACCGTTGATGTCGTCCACTGCCGCGCGGTGTTTGTCCATAACCCGAAGCATTGGGACGCGGTTCTCAGCAAAGCCCGCAAACGGCCCGCCGCAGTCGCGGGCCACAGTCGCCGACTGGTGGTACGCCCGCCCTGTCATTAGCGCGGTTACAGCCCCGGCATACGCCCGGCCTGCATCACTGTCATAGGGCAAGCCGTCAGCCATCAAGAGTGCACCCAAGTTGGCATAGCCGAGGCCGAGTGGCCGGAACATATGGGAGCGCTGTTCAATCTTCTCAGTGGGGTAATGCGCAAACCCGACAACGATCTCCTGCGCCGTGATCATAATCTGAACCGCGTGCTCAAACGACGCGGTATCAAATGCCCCGCTTCGCGCATCCCGAAACTTCATGAGGTTCAGCGACGACAGATTACAAGCCGTCGAATTCAAGAAAAAGAACTCGCTGCACGGATTAGAAGCGTGGATGCGGTCGGTGTTGGCGCAGGTGTGCCAGTCGTTCGCGGTGGTGTCGTACTGCATTCCGGGATCGCCGCAAACCCAGGTTCCTTCGGCGATAGAGTGCAGCAGATCACGCGCCCGCAAAGTCTCGGCGGTCTTGCCGTCAGTGCGGAACTTGGTGTCCCAGGGACCGTCGGCCTCGACCGCCTGCATGAACTCGTCGGTGACGCGGACAGAGTGGTTGGCGTTCTGGAACGGCACGGTGTCATACGCGCCGCCGGCCTTGTTGAACGCCCCCGAGTATCCTGCATCAATCAGCGCGTGGGCCTTTAGCTCAGCGTCTTTCTTGCAGTCAATGAACTCCTGAATGTCGGGGTGATCGGCATTCAGAATAACCATTTTCGCAGCCCGGCGGGTCGAGCCGCCCGACTTGATAGAGCCTGCAGAAGCATCGAGGCCCTTCATAAACGCAATCGGGCCACTCGACCGTCCGCCCGCCGACAGCGGCTCTTTCGACGACCGTAGGGGAGACAGATTGTGCCCGCTGCCACTGCCGTCTTTGAACAGCATACCTTCGGTCTTGTACAAATCTAGGATGGACTCCATCGAGTCATCCACTTCTGTGATGTAGCACGCCGACACGGCTTGGCGGCGTCCGGCCCAGCCTAAATTGAACCAGACGGGGCTGTTGAACGCGGCGAATTGGTGCAATAGAATATAGCGCAGCTCGTCGTGGAAGGTCTCAGCATCGGCTCCGGTAGCGAAGTAGGAGCCGAGTTTGGCCCATTCTAGTATCTTGTCGGCGACACGTCCGATGAGCTGCTTGACGGAATACTCGCGCTCCAAAGTACCGATCTGACCTCTAAAATACTTGGAGACGACGACATTGGTAGCAAGCTGGGACCAGGACTTCGGGATTTCGACGCCGTTCTGCTCGAAGACAACGGTGCCGTCGCTGCCGACGATACTTGCCGAGCGGACTTCCCAGTCGGTGGTTGCCCAGACATCACTGCCGGCTTTGGTATAGCGGCGGCTGAACGTCAGGCCCGGCGCAGTTTTTTTGGTTGGCGCGGTCTGCAGGACGGTCTCAATGATCACTTCGGGGGCTTCAGCAACAGCGGCGGACATGGGCATTTCCGTTTCTAGGATATTCTCTGGTTTTAGAATCAGTGCGGGTTCGTCATGAAAGTCTACGACTTGCTCGACTTCAGGCGCGGCGATAGGGTCGGCAAAGGCATCTAAGTCCGGCCCGGCGGTTTCGAGAGCCGTGACCTGAAAGTCTTCGCGGGCGGCGCGGAGAGGGCTGAGCAGCGGAGCCGGCTCATCGGCGAGCATCCGGGCCATCACGGTGTCTTCGAACGGGTCTTCTTCAGATTCGGCAAACGGGTCGGCGCTTTCGCTGATCTGGGCGATCTGCGACGGGGCTGGGAAGCCGACTACGGGAACATCGGCGGGGTGCCGAGCGTCTAAATCTACATCGTCGCCGCCGAACAGAGCGCCGCCGGTGTCCATTGGTGCGATCCCCATCAGTGTGGACTCAGAGGCTGCAAGTGCCGGCGCGGCGGACTTGCGGGCCGGACGCGGCTTTACGGCTTCATCGTCGCCCATGAGATCGAGTGTCGTTCCCGATCCGTTTTTCTTGCCATTACTTTTCTCAGGCATGGTGTTCCTTTTCTAGTGGTCTAAGTTAAATTCGAAAATTAAGGATGCGTGGAACTAAAGTTCTACGTTGTGGGGCGCAGACGCCTAGCAGCCGCCTTCGCGGGTACAGGATCATTTTATATCCGCTCGTGTTATTTTACTCATCGTCTCAGGTGCAGTAGTCCCAGGCGATTTGAAACTCTTTTTCTAAAGCCAGCAGCTTTCGCTTTGACTTCGCTGCTCCAAAAATTTCAGGGCCAGGCTCGTTTCCAAAGATGTAAAGCGCGACGCCATCGCGCATTAGCACTGTGCTGTCTTTACGGACGAACTGGCGAGTCTCCCTCGCTAAGATTGCTGACGGCAACGCTCCAAACGCAAGCAGCCTGGTTTTCTTCATAAAAGACAAGAGTATTGTCGTCAATCAATAAACCTTCAGGGGCCAAAAGGCGATTGTAGGTTTCGTTGATGTCTTTCCGCGTACCTGCCAGCAAGTAGAACTCGCGGAGCACATGCGGCAGTATCAGCCCAAGACGCTTCTCCGCCTCAGAAATTGTGGCCTCGGGAAAACCGTCAGATTTTCCAAGAGGGCGAAGGAGCCGCTTCGCGAGGAGACGGTATGAAATCCAAAACTCAGCCTCCGCCTGGCGCAATCTCGCCTCCCGTTCTGCTCTGTGCCCGCGAAGGCGGTCACTTGGCGCTTCGCCCCGCAGCGTAGAACTTCAGTTCCACGCTCTCAGTTCTTTTCTACTCTTTCCTTAAACGACTGCCCTGCTTTTTCAGCAGGTTCACGATGTCGCGGAACTGGGTGGCATCCTCAAACTGGCGGTAGACAGACGCGAAGCGGACATAGGCGACCTGGTCTATTCTTCCCAGATTGTCCATGACCATCTCGCCAATCTCTGACGACGGCACTTCTTTATCCAACCGATTGGCAAGAGTGCGCTCAATGTCGTCGGAAATGGTCTGCAGGGTTTCTTCTGAAATCGGCCGCTTCTGACAGGCCACCCGCAAAGAGCGCAGGAGCTTATTGCGGTCGAACGGCTCCCGGCGCTGGTGGCCGTCCCGGTCGGGCTTCTTGACCACAGTCAGCTGCATCTCTTCAATGGTCTCAAACGTCGTAAAGCGCCGATCGCAGTGCTTGCACTCACGTCGTCGTTTAATCGCTTCGCCGTCCCGCATCGGGCGCGAGTCCAGCACGGCATCGTCATCGTGGCCGCAGTACGGACACTTCATAAACCCTGCTTCCCCGGAAGACTATATCCTATATTTAGGACTTTGTCCTATATCTAGTGCAGGTTTTCAGTATAGCACACTAAATATAGGCTGTCAAGGCAAAGAGAAAGAATCTTTTGCAAACTCGCATCGCGCTGTTGACTCTTTGATTGAATACCTGTACAATAGACTATTGATGTAGTCCAACAGGAGATCGAAATGAAGAAACTCTGGATGAGGACCGCCCCTTTGCTCGGAGCTGCGCTGTGGTCTTTCAGTGCGGCCTACGCTCAAACGCCGACGCCTGCGCTGCCGGAAATGCCGATCCGGGGCGGCGAGATCGTCGTTAAAGCGCCGGGGTTCGAGAGCGCCCGGTCCGAAGTGCTTGCGGCCGCATCGGCGCAGGGCGCGGAGCTTTTAGATGCCCGGACTTTGGTAGACGCCAAAGGCCGCAAGCATGGCTATCTGCGTTTACGTCTGCCATCGGTCCACCTGCCCGCCCTTTTAAGCGCCGTGCAGGCAATCGGCCCGCTTTACGGCGAGAATGTCACGACGACAGATCACGCGTCCGAATATGAAGCGTTGGCCCGGCGCATTTTCCGGCTGCGGCAGCATGAAGCGCGTCTGAGCGGTATTCTGGAAAGCGGCCGCCGCCTGCGCGGCGGCGACCTGCTGTATGTCCAGGAGCGGCTGTTTCGGGCAAGCGTAGACGAGAGCCTCCTGGCCCAGCGCCGGGCGGATTTAGAGCGGGACACCCAGTTTAACACGCTGAAAATCCAGCTTTTCGAGCCGGGAACCCTGCCGGCAGGGCAGCTGCGCGGGGACGGTCCCGGCGGGGCATACCATCAGGTCGCCGGGCTGGCGCGGGCGAGTTTTAATCGTCAGCTTGCCCATGCGGCGGGCGAGATTGCTTACGGCGTGGTTTTCGCCCCGCTCTGGCTGCCGCTGCTGCTGGTTTTCCTGGCGCTGGCGGTTTGGATTGCCCGGCAGCGGCAGGCGTTTGTTATCCGCCTGCGCCGAGTGTTCCGGCGAGCGTAAGAGCTTCACAAAACCCGAACCTCACCCCGCCTCGTTCCTCGGCAGATACGCAGTAATCCGCAGAATACCCTCTCCTTGAGAAAGGAGAGGGTGGAGAGCCTAAGCGAACCGGGTGAGGTTTGCCTTTTGACATCCTCAATCCATACTCCCAAACGGGTATACTTGTCCCGGAATATTTTTTTCGGAGGCATGTATGCACGTTTTGTTTATCGGCGGAACCGGGCTGATCTCGACTTCGATTGCCCGACAGCTTCTTGAAGCGGGGCACGAGGTCACACTCTTCAACCGGGGCAAATCGGAGAACCGTCTGCCCGAGGGCGTAGAGATTATCAACGGCGACCGCAAAGACTACGCGGCATTCGAGCAGACGTTTTTTGACAAGACCTATGATGTGGTTGTAGACATGGTGGCGTTCGCGCCCGACGACAGCGCTTCGGCCATTCGTGCGTTTACCGGCCGCTGCGCCCAGTTTATTCACTGTTCGACCGTCTGCGTTTACTCGGGATCTGTCACTCAGATACCGACAACCGAGACTGAGCCGTACCACAGCATCGGCGGCTACGGTAAAGATAAAGCCATCTGCGAGCTTTTGTTGTTGCAGGCGTTTGAAGATGGCAAGCTGCCTGTGACGATCATGCGCCCATCACATTCTTACGGCGAGGGCGGCGGTATTATCCGCTCCGTCGGAAGTGCTGACACATTCATTGACCGGCTTCGCAAGAAGAAGCCGGTGATTGTCCAGGGCGACGGCAATTCTCTGTGGGCCGCCTGCCATGTGGACGATGTCGCCAAAGGCTTTATCGGGACTATGGGCAATTCGCGCTGCCTTGGGGAAGCGTACAATATCACCGGCGACGAATGGTTCACTTGGAATACGTATCACGAACAAGTCGCCGAAGTCTGCGGCGGAACATTTACGCCCGTACATATCCCGACCGATACACTCCGGGCAGCCGCTCCGGGTCTGTCCGGCGGCACTTACGAGATTTTCGAGTGGCCCTCGATTTTCGACAACTCCAAGCTCAAGCGTGACACGGATTATGCAGGCCAGACGATCAACTTCAAGGAAGGTACCCGGCGAACTTTAGCGTGGCTGGAAGCGAATCATAAGCTTAAAGACAGCGACGCCGACGATTACGAAGACCGCCTTGTTGCCGCCTGGCAGACAAAGACAAGTGAGCTGCCAAAGCAGGCGTCATGACTGCTGACCAAATCCGGCTTAAGCTCAAATCCAAACAAACCCAGGACCGCCTGCAAGCCGTCAAGCGCATCGCTGACCTTGACCCCGCCGAGCAGCAGCCGCTGCTGCTCGGCGCACTTCGGGACAAGTCGCCCTATGTCGCGGCGCTAGCGGCGGAAGCGCTCGGCGGCGGGGCCGACGACCATGCCGCCCTTCAAATGACCGAGATGTTTGGAGAACTTTGCACCGACGGCGTGAAGCTTGACCCCGGCTGCCATATCCGCTCCAACATCGCCTTTGCGCTGGGGCGTTTGGAATATTACCCGGCGTCGGACATGCTGCGCCTCGGCATTAAGATCGTGCAGGTCGAGCCGGTCGGCGGAGGCTCGTTCGACACTGCTGCTCACCTGCGCGGCAACTGCGCCCTGGCGCTCGCCCAAATCCGCGACCCTGGCTGTGTCCGCGACATCGCCCTGCTCTTGTTCGATAGAAGCGGCTTCGCCCGGCAAGTCCTTGATC
>JAYVVR010000455.1:0-2775 GCA_043786835.1 Armatimonadota bacterium
CTCGTACCGAAACACGGTTTCGGCAAGCTGTATGGTGTCGCCCGAAGACAGCAGGCGCGACTCGCCGACCCGCCCGCCGTTGACGAACGTGCCGTTCGATGAGCCATCATCAGCGATGAAGTGACGGCTCTCGGCGTAGGTGATCCGGGCATGAGAGCGTGAAACCGACGTATCTGCGGGCAAGGCAATGTCTCGTTCGGTCGCCCGGCCAATAGAGACCGCCGTATGAGAAAGCGAAAACGACTGGCCGGAGTACGGTCCCTGAACGGCAACAAGCCGCGAGCCGAGGCCGCCGAACCCCGGCCCGGTCAAGACAGTGGCCTGCTGGGCCGGGAGGATTGCGGCAGGAGCCGTCCCCATCTGGGCGACGACATCGGCAGGCGTCGTCAGCGACGGACGGCTTGGAGGCGCGGCGGAAAGCTCTTCGCCGATGTAGCGCGACGCAGGCCGCGCATTGCTAGTGCTGACAGGTATAGGCACAGCACTTGAGGCCCCTTTGCGAGTGGCTTTTTCAGAAAACAGCAGTGTTCGCTTGCCGATTTGGAGTGTGTCGCCGTCTGCCAGCCACTGTTCCCCAATGACCGGCTGGCCGTTGACCAGTGGCGGCGCATAGTCTGTTCCGCGCGTGTTCGTCTCCATTACAGCCCGCAGACGGTGCCGGTTCTGGGTGGGCAGCGACTCAATCGCCGCGTGGGTCGGCGCGATGCTCGGGTCTCCGAATAGTCCGATGTCGGCAAGCTCGGAGCGCCCGATTGTGGTTACGGGCTTTGCAATGAGATATTCTTTACCCTCGTTCCGGCCCAGCACGACCCGAATCCACGCTTGTTTGAGCAGGCTCTGCACGAGGCCGACAAAGAACCCAGCAAGCGCTCCGGTCGCGGTCAGCGCCAGGAGGCGGCTCAGCGACGCGGGAAAATCGAGGCCAGCGAGGATCTGGAAGACAGTACCTCCCAGAAGACCGCCGACAAAGCCGCCAAACGCTCCCTGCTGGGCGATAATCATTGACCGGCTTGCAATTCCCTGCGCTGCCCCCACTATTCCGCCGATGAACGCATAGCCAAGCGCCCGCCCAATGACCAGCACCAGAAACTGGCCGGGATTATGCGGAGCCTCGTCCGCCGCTAACCCTGTCGAGTTATAAATCAAGCCGTAAACAACTTGCCCTATCCCGAGGCCGATCCATCCTGCCACAGCCCCGGTAGCTGCCCCGATGGCGAGCGCCTGAGACTGACGCCGCCGCGTTTCAAGCGAGAGCGCGTCCACGAGCGCGAGGAACAAGCCGAGTAACAAGCCGAAAATGATGCCGTACAGGAGAAACTTGAAGTTCGAGAACAGGCCGAGTCGCAGGACATGGTTCGGCTGGAAGACATCGGCAAACCATCCCGTGAGGTCGGTCAGCACCCATGCAAGAAATCCGGCGAGGGCACCCGCCAGTAAGTTTAAATAGGTTTTAGCTTGAAGGGACATAAAAGTAGTTTGTATTATACCTGCGATTTGCCCTGCCGGTACGCCGACGGCGGCGCTCCCATTTGGCGCTTAAACGCGGTCGAAAACGTGTATGGGTTGTCATAACCGACCAAACGCGCGACGGCCTCGACCGTATACGACTCGGCGGCAAGAAGCGCGGCGGCACGGCGCATCCGAAGTCCAGCGATATGGCGCATGGGGCTGGCCGCATGGTGCCGTCGGCAAAGACGGCGCAGGTGTTCCGGGCTGACCGCGACACACCACGCGAGTGTTTCAACAGTCCAGGGCGCGGCCAAATCTGTGCCGACACGCTCCCAAAGCTTCTGCAGACGCGGGTCGCCGCCACCGCCGGGCCGGACAATCTGCCGGGCATAAGCGTAGACAAGAGACGCCCACGGGGTCAGCAGCAGAGCATCCGACGACAAAATGGTTTCCCGGTGCAGACCAGCAATCGCGTTCGCGAGCGGGCCGGGGTCGGCAGGCACAAGTGCGGGACGCTCGGCAGTTTGCAGCCACTCACCCGAAGACTGTACCCAGCAGAGCGACCACCGAGAACAAGCATCGGTGCGGTAGGCATGGCGCGTGTGCGGCGGAGTGATATAAACCTGCCCGGCGGCGCAGCGCTCCCAGTTCCCCTCAATCCAGACCCAGCCAGAGCCGCCCGTGCAGGCCAAAATCTGGCCCCAGGCCGGGTCGGAGCGCATAAACCGGAAGCCCAGTCCGGCTTCGGTCAGACCCGCAAGGCTGATCTGATGAGGCAGCAAGACTGGACACAGAACGGCAGACACAATCTGCTCTCGCGTGTCCGGCCCGACCGTATGAGTCTCATGCAGGTGGGTTTCGCAAAGCTCGATGTTGGTATCGCTGATGGACATAACGTAAGTCTTAGTGTATTATACTCTCAAGAGTGCAGAAATGCAAAGGAGAGAACCATGACAATTCCAAGACCGGAGTACCCCCGCCCGCAGTTTGTGCGCCCTGACTGGCTGTGCCTGAATGGCGAATGGCAGTTTGAGATTGACAGCGGCGACAGCGGCCTCGTCCGTGGCCTCGTTGAGCGGTCACTTTCCGGCACAATTACCGTGCCGTTCTGCCCGGAGTCCACGCTGTCGGGCGTCGGCTGCACCGACTTTATGCTGGCCGTCTGGTACCGAAAAGAAGTGGCCGTCCCGGCAGAGTGGAAAGGCCGCTCGGTTCTGCTGCACTTTGGCGCGGTAGATTATGACACGACTGTTTGGGTCAACGGCGTCGAGGTTTTTCGCCATCGGGGCGGCTTTACACCGTTCTCGGTCGCGCTCAAAACCATCA
>JAYVVR010000456.1:0-2771 GCA_043786835.1 Armatimonadota bacterium
GAAGTATTCTTGATCGCCGAACACCTCAAACAGAGGCGCTTTCCGGCTGGCTTGGCGTCACCAACACGCTGGTGGCATCTCGCGAGGCTGTGGAGTGCAGGGGTGAGGTCTCCCAAAAAATAGCTTCCTCTTCTACAAGCCATCTCGCGTTCTTTGCCAAAAATTCCGATTTCCTTAATGCTCTCTTAACATTCCTCCTGTATAATCCTGAAGTTGCACAGTTTATCATTGAACAAGGAGCGAATTTCATGAAATCTCTGTCTGAACTTATCTTGATCCGCCTCGCCGCCGGCCTAGCCGCCGCCGGTGCAGCCCTGCTGTCCGCCCCTGGCGCATTCGCCCAGACAACGCCGACTTCGTTCACATTCGGCGTTGAGAACGATACTCATTCCGGCGGCGATCCGGTTTTCCCAGTCTCCGACAACCTAGCCTTCAGCAACCTGCAAATCTTTGAAACGTTTGCTGATACCTCTTCGCAGATCCTCTTTCTCAAAAGCCTGGACGCAAACGCCTTCAGTGTCCAGACGGCTTTGATGACGCCTAGCAGTCCACTGGTCTCCGCAGTCCTGACCGGCAGCATCGGCACCGGCCCGATGCAGACGATCAACACCCAAACAACAATCGGCGGGCCGACAACGCCGCAATACGTCTTTTCTGATTTTTCGGCGGACTTGTTCGGGGCTGCTTCTGTTGGTACCGCGCTTGGGACATTTAGCCTGACGGATAGCAGCAACAACGTCATCAATTCCGTGAAAATCGAAGCACTGCCGGCTGTGCCGGAAGCGTCCACAACCGTCTCGCTCGGTCTGCTGCTGGCGCTCGGCCTCGGCACCCTGGCGGCCGCCCGCCGCAAAAGTGCGGTCAGCGCCAACTAATTTTTCGTCCTTCACTTTTTTCGCCCTTCACTTATTCGTCGCTGATGAGGAAATCACTATGAAACGTACCCAAATCAAACACAGCGCGGCTGCACTTGGCGCAGCGCTTCTTACCCTAATCGGCGGCTCGGCCGCTCTCGCGCAGGCCCATCTCAGCCTTGTCTCGCCCAGCTCGCAGATAGACGGCACGAATTGGGGCACAGTTACCGCACCTGTCTACGGCACGTCTGAAGGACTGCGGGCGGACGGTGTTCCGACCACGACCTACAACAGCGCCGAGCTGCTGACTGGGCCGAATAAGTCCAAAGAACTCAGCTTGCCGGCAGGCTTCCAGCCGACCTACTTTGACGGTGTCCTGCCGAACGGCAAAATTGTCGCCCCCGCCGGCGTCGTCGCCCAAATCGGGATGCACCCGCTCGGCAGCGCCCTGACCCCCGACGGCCAGTACATCGTCCTCTCCTGCGATGACGAGCGTAATATTTCCGGCGGCCTGTCTACCCTGCCTTCGACTTCCACGGCAGGGGCGCAGGCGCCTCTTCTGGGCGGCTACTCGATCACAGTCCTGCGGACCTCCGACATGACTGTTGCAGCGCAGGCCAACGTCGGCCCGCTGTTCGTCGGCCTCCAGATTGTCCCGAATGCTGCCGGCTATGCGATCTACGCGTCCGGTGGCGGCGGACATGACATCAAAGTGCTGCAATTCGCGCCGCCGTCTTCGGCAACAGCCGCTGGCACGCTGACTATCGGAAAGTCGATCCCGATTGCTCCGATCTCGCCGAACGGCACACCGACAAACTTTGCGACTACTGCCTCGTTCACGCAGGGGGACTTTCCCGAAGGCGGCGGCGGCAGCGGCGGCGCAGTCGGCAGCGCGACTGGCAACCGGCTTTCGTTCCCCGCCGGCTCCGCACTCAGTCCTGACAGCAAGTTTCTGTATGTGGCCTGCAACGGCGACAACAGTTTGGCAGTGATCTCGACGGCGACCAACACAGTGGTCAAACAGCTCTCCGTCGGCTACCTGCCCTACGGCGTCACGGTCAGCCGCGACGGCAGCAAAGTGCTTGTGTCCAACTGGGGTGTCCAGAAATATGAGTTTGTTTCGGCCCCGACACTTGACCCCGCCGGCAATATCACGGCGCTGACCGGTGTCACTCCTACTTCGTCCGATGCGGCGATCAGCAGTCTCTTCTTTGTGCCGGTGACCAGTCTGTCCGGCGGCAATCCGAAGACCTCCTCGATTTCGGTCATCCGTGTTCCCAGTGGCAACCCGGTGAATGCATCGCTGCTCGGCTCCGTCTACGAAGGCCAGCCGAACGGTCTTGACGATAAAATGCTGGTCGGCGAGACTCACCCGTCGGCGACAGCGATTGTTCGGCGCGGCACCCTGGAAGTGGAATATGTCACCAAATCGAACTCGGACGCGCTTGGACTGGTTCTCGTCGCCAACAACCGCAAGCTGGCTGACTTCAACCTGTCGCCGCTGAACCTGAACCTGCCGGATGGCCACCAGGTACATGGCTCGTACCCGAATGCGCTGGCGGTCTCGCCTGACAACACGCGGCTGTTTGTCGCCGAAGCAGGCCTGAACTCGGTTGCCGTTCTCGACGTTTCTATGCCTGCCGCGCCGAAGCTCTTGGGACGCATTCCGACGGGCTGGTATCCGACCGCACTGTCTGTCAGCGCCGACGGCAAAACACTGTATATCGTCAACGATAAAGGTGTCGCCGAAGACCTGAACCCGGCCACTGACTTTGCCGGCAACCCAAATGCGTCCGGCGTCGAGTCGTTCTCAAACTCGAACTCGATGTTCGGCACACTGCAAAAAGTGGATTTAGGAAGCACCAAGCTGGATAACGGTGCGGCGCTCAGCAACAACTACGCCGTCCAGAGCGCGTC
>JAYVVR010000457.1:0-2770 GCA_043786835.1 Armatimonadota bacterium
GGCGGCCTCAAAACAGCGCTCCAAAAGCGCAATCTGGTCGCCGAGTCCCCGCGCCGACGCGCTGTGCAGCGGCCCCGCCGGCCCGTCCGGCTCCGCACCCGGCAGGCCGCACTTGTAGAACGGCGACGCGATGCCAACTACGGTCATGCCTCGCGCATCGAGCAAATCTTTCGCCTTTTGCCAGTCTGCATTGGACGCGTCGGCAATATTTTTGTCCCAAATCTGCCGAAGCTCTGCTCCCAGCACGCCGTATTCGGCCATGACACCCAGCGCATGGCTGAGGTCGGTGTCAATCTCGTCGGTGATGACCGCAAGCTTCATGCTCTCATTCTAGCCGAAACCGGCAGGTTTGTCAATAAACACCTGCCGGGTAAACTCTTCATAACTTTGCGAAAGCAGGACAGAAGAAAACTATGGCAGAAGAGCGTTTCGATAAACACAGCAAAATCCATCATGAACTGTTCGATGAAGATACCAATCAAATTGGAAGTTTAGGAGATATTGTCGAAAAACACGCCGGCGACGCTGTCTTTCTCACGCCTCCCGAGAAATCAGTTGGGGGCGCTGACGGCGGCGAGGAAGACTTCGAGGCAGAAATGCTGGAAACCGACCCCGCCCCCAGCGCCGGCGGGATGAACGACGCCGATTTCTATTCAGCCGACGACGAAGACGGTACGCTGGGAACCGATCAATCGGGGACAGTTACGGGGATCGCACGGGGCTTCGGCACTCATTTGCCGCAGGACTTCGGGGCAGGCGGCTTCCAGGTCGAAGCTATTCCCGACCGCGTCCTCCGTATGCAGGGCCGTTCCCTCGCCGAGGGGGAAGAACTGGACGATTACGATGATGACACGGATACCGGCAAAGATGACGCGCGGGGCAAGCTCGCCGCCGACAGCGAGCCGTTCGCCCATGCCGTCTCTTCCGACCAGGACGCCGACCGCGAGCCGATGCCAAATCGCATCCCAATCAAAAACCGCGCCCCGATGACCGCTGACGATGAGCTGGATGCAAGCAGAGCAATGAAGTAGGCCCCTCACCCGGTCTTGTTCCAGCACTTGCGGCGTCGTGCCTCAGTGTCGTCTATCCTGGCGCAACTGCACCCGACCTCCATAAGAAAGGAGAGGGTACAGAAACGATTCCGGAGTCCCCCTAGCCCCCAATAATGGGGGAACCGGATGGAGGACGCGGTGCCTCCTGCATTCCTTTCATGCTCCCCCATTATTGGGGGCTGGGTGGGCCTGCTCGGCTTTTTGTACAGTTTCTTAGGAAAGGAGAGGGTGGACGACACTGAGGCACGACGCCGCAAGTGCTGGAACGAGACCGGGTCAGGGGCTTCGGGCTTACTTGAACATTACTTCAGCCGCCCCCTGTTCAGCGACTCAAACCGGGCTACTTCCGGGGCGACCGTTCCCGCGCAGTAGGGCTGGTTCGGGTTGTGGGCAAAGTAGTTCTGGTGATACCCTTCCGCCTCATGAAAGCCCGTGTACGGCACGACCTGGGTCACAATCGGGGCAGACCAGAAGTGCGACGCGTTTGTTCCGGCGATTGCCTGCAGCGCTTCGGCCTTCTGCTGCTTCGAGTGATAGAAAATCGCCGACCGATACGAATTGCCGGTATCGTTTCCCTGCCGGTCCAAAGTCGTTGGATTGTGGGCCTTGAGGAAAATCTGCATGAGTTGTTTGTATGATACGACTTTCGGATCGTACACGACCTGCACTGCCTCCGCGTAGCCGGTCGTATCCGAGCAGACGGTCTCGTAAGTCGGGTTTGCCCCATGACCTCCTGCATACCCGGCATCAATCTTTTCAACGCCTTTGAGCCGCTCAAACTCCGCCTGCATCGCCCAAAAACAGCCGCCCGCGAATGTCGCCATTTCGCGCCCCGCCGGAGCCGTCAGCGGCAGGACTGCTTCGGTCGGCTTTGTCTCATTTGCCGCTGACCGCGCCGCCTGCGGCCCTGCCAGAAGTGTCAGCATTCCCCAGATCCCCAATGCCAGCCCCGCCATCAAAATAGGCCGCCAGAAGGACGGCAGGCGGCTCACTTTTTTGTAATTTTTTGCATCGTTCATACCTTTAAAGACAGATAAAGAGGACAAAAAGTTCCACTACAGACAGTTTTCCTCCAAGACAGAACCATGTGCTGAGGAACCATGTCGTAAACGACACGGCTATTGGGCGCAGACGCCGGAAACTACCACTTCGTGGCACTCGGAAAATGTGTTTGTTTTATCTTGCGTCGCCGCGACACTGGTTTATCAGAGCCTCGGAATTTATTCCGTGGCGTTTGGCAGCTTGGGCGCCGGCGGCCATGTTTGATCATCAGATTCCGGCGGCGGTGCAGGTTTTTGGCCTCGGCTTTGCACCCGGCGCAGCACCATGCCCGCAATACCGCCAAGGCACATTCCCGGCAGAAAGAATGATGCGGCTCCCGGAAATCCGAGGAACTCTACGCTCATCGGCCACGGGTAGAATTCGAGTCTGTGAGACGCGTGATGCGGCAGAAAATGGGAAATAATAATTGGCCCGGCACTCAGCAAGAAACCGACGATCGGTCCGGCAACCGCTCCCAATACTATGCCGCGCCCAACAAGATTCAAGACTTTTCCTCAGCGATTCCCATCTCAGCCAAAAAGTCCTGCACCTGCCAGCGTGGGGTGCGGCCATGCGAGCCTAAGTAATCCAGCATGGCTTCTTCGGCGAACTCGGTGTCGGCAAGAGCTTCCGCCCCGAAATCTTCAACCAGCGCATCCCAAACCGCCGACAAATCG
>JAYVVR010000458.1:0-2769 GCA_043786835.1 Armatimonadota bacterium
AAAAGGGCGTTCTCCGTCGTTTCAATATACTCGTCTATGTTGATCCGTGTCGCCGGCCCGGCGCTCCGGGAGGCGATGGACGACACAGTTTCAATATACTCAATATCAGTCTGTGTTTGACCGATGAGGTACGCGAGGGGGATCGCCGCCTGCCCACCGCAGGTAATCATATTGAGGTTCGGATGCCGCAAGGCCGCTGATAAATTGACGGCGGGGACACACATTTCGCCGACTTTCGCCGGGGTCATGTCAATGACCACTTTGCCGAGCTTCTCGAGAATCGCCCAGTGCCGCTTGGCGTCAGACGCCGACGTTGC
The DNA here is from genome assembly GCA_043786835.1 of Armatimonadota bacterium. Lineage (GTDB taxonomy): Bacteria > Armatimonadota > Armatimonadia > Armatimonadales > Capsulimonadaceae > JANXMY01. Next base: position 318 of record JAYVVR010000458.1, read on the forward strand.
ATCGAATACCAGCTCGCAGCAGTCCGGGTCGTCAATCAAAGCATCAATGCTCCGGTCCGAGATTGGGACCCCGAGGCTATGCGCTTTGACCATACCGGGCGACGCGAGATTACGCCCGATAAACAGCGCCGCTTCCAGGTGCGGCGACCGCTGGACTTTAATCAGCAGATCGGTCCCGATGTTGCCGCTGCCTAAGATGGCAACTTTCAGCTTTTGCAGTTTTTGCGTCATGGGTCTTGCTCCGAACTCACGCTTTGAGATGCCGCGATTTTTCATGCAGGCCGCCCAGCATCGCCGCCGCAAGCTCTTCGCGGGGCAGAAGGGGCGACAAATCTTCCAGGGGCGGGGAGATGAGCGTCCCATCTTCTTGAAGCGCCAGCGACAGCTTCGGGACGAACAACTGCTCCGGGTGCATGAAGACTTCGCAGATCAGCGGCCCATCGAACGCCTGCACCTGCGGGATGACCGTCTCGAAGTCGTCCCAGGTGCGGATTTGGAACGACGGCAAGCCAAACGCCGCCGCGATCTTCGAGAAGTCGGGACAACTCACGCCGGACTTTTGATCGGTGCCTGAATAATGCCCGCTGAACAGCGCTTTTTGCGTATGCTTGATCATCAAATAGCCGTCGTTATTGAACACGATAATTTTAATCGGCAGGCCGTGATGCACAATCGTTTGCAGCTCCTGCAAGTTCATCATCATGCCGCCGTCGCAGTTCAAGCACAGCACTTCGCCGGACTTGCCCTCAGATATCCGGCCAAACGATGCTCCGACCGCTCCGGGCAGTCCAAATCCCATCTCGCCGAGGCCCGTAGAGGTCATCAAGCGCTGACCGTCCTTGAAGCGCAGGGCCTGATGGCCGGACAAAAGCGCCGTGCCCATGTCCGTCACCACAATCTGGTCAGGGTGAAGCTGAGCGTTCAGCGTGTCCATAAACTTGTACGAGTTGATAAAATCGGCGGTATCGGCGTGCTCCGGTCCGATCCATGGATAGGAAGTTCGGTACCCGTCGCACCGTGCCAGCCAATCGGTCCTTTCCGGCAGCGGTGTATCGAGCGCGTCCAATAGCGCCTGCAGAAAGTCCCCGGCGTCAGCGACAATCGGCAGCGAAATCCGCGTTCCGTGCTTCCCTGCTTCCGCCGGGTCAATATCCACAACCGCAACTTTCGCGTCCCGCGCGAACTCGGACAAATCGTAGCCGACCTGCGGAATGGCAAGACGGGTTCCGATACAAAGCAGAGCATCGCAGTTTTGCAGCACGAGATTGGCTGCCCGCTGCCCATAAGTCCCGGCCCGGCCAAAGACCTGCGAGTGGCCCGAGTCTACCAAATCAATCCCTGCCCAGGATACCAGCGCCGGAGCGTTCGTCTTTGCCAGCAACGGCTCAATGAGACTTTCCGCCCCGGCCAGCCGGATCCCGTGGCCCAGCCATAATAACGGCCGCTCGGCGGAGCGGAGCAAGTGAATTACAGACTGCACGGAGTCCGCGAGATCGATCACCGGAGGCGTCTCGGGCTGGAACACGGCCATCGCTTCGGGCGCGACCTGGGCGGCTTGAATGTTCATCGGAATATCAATCCAGCAGGGGCCGGGCCGGCCTTCACGGCAAATCTGATATGCTTTTTCCAGCTCAAACAGCGCGCATTCGGGGTCCAGGACTCGGCGGGCGTATTTGGTCGCAGTCCGGAGCATATCCGAGCTGTCGTAGCCCTGAACTCCCCACATCCGAAGGGGATTGTCGGGGTGGGTATATTTGGAGTTCTCGTTGCCCGAGATCACCAAACCGGGAATCGAATCGGCCCAGGCGCCGACTACCCCGGTCGTTGCGTTCGTCGAGCCGCCGCCGGTAGTCAAAATCGCCGCCGTGACGACGCCGCACGTCCGGTAATACGTCTGCATCGCCATACACGCGGCCTGCTCATGGTGAACACAGACAATCTGCGTGTAGCCCTTTTTGGTGATCGAGTCGAACAGATGGGCATTGCCCGCACCGACAATCCCAAAGACGTGCCGGATGCCTTTCTCAGCCAAAAAGTCTGCAATCGCGTCACTGATTTTCATTGAAGAAACTCCTGATCGTTCGTTTGAATCCAGCGTCAATCGTTGTTGCCGGCTCCCAGCCTAGCTGCCGAATCTTAGCGGCACTCGGCGAGTTTCGCATGATCTGACTTTTTAGGTAACTGGGCGCAGTTTCTGTCACTAGGGCGGACACGACACGCAGCTTTTTCTCTGGAAATAGGACCGTCAGTGTCTGCGCCAGTGCGAGAATGCTTGTCTCCGCCGCCGGATTACCAACATTGTATGCCTGTCCAGCTTCGCCGCGCAGCAGAACCGTAAAAAACCCGAGCGTGGCATCCGCGAGATAACAAAACGCCCGGCAGGCCAGGCCATCACTTTTCATCCGAATGTCCCTGCCGGCGACGACATCCGCCACGAAGTCCGCAAAAACAC
>JAYVVR010000459.1:0-2758 GCA_043786835.1 Armatimonadota bacterium
TTTAACGTAAGAAGCAGCAGAGAGCCGTCAGAAGCGCAAGAGGAGAAAGGCGGTGTGGGTTCATCGGTATCTCTTTCTGACGAAGCAAAAAAGAGCCTGGAAGTTCAGGCGGCACACGAGGCCGATGACACTGCGGGGAAGCAATGGCTGTCACGGGCGGCTACACGGAAGCTGCACGGCGGCTTAGAGCACGGGCAGGTCAAACAGGGACAAACTTCACGGACGCAGCACACCGACTGTGGAACAACCAGGAGGGGGCTTGAACTACTCTGACACGGTTTACGAGAATTGTCAAGCGGTTTTGGGAAAAGTTTTTAGCCGGTCAGCCACGAAACGGCGACGCCGGCGGGGAACAAAGCCTCCTGACGGTCGCGGGCGTAGTCGAAAACGGCGGCCATCAAGGGATCCCAGGTGAAGTAAAGGTCGGCGACGTCTTCCCAGGCAGCCAGGACGAGGCCGCGTGATTCGGAGCCGTCAGGGATGGGAGCGAAGCCGAACGCTTCGGCGACGAACACCGGGCAGTAGCGGGTCTGCCCCGCATAACTGCCCGAACGCGGCGTCAGCCGGTAACAGCCGATGAGGCGCCGCCGGGCCGGGTCGAGACTTGCCCCGGTTTCCTCCCAGGCTTCCCGGACAGCGGCTTCATCAAGCGTTTCGCCCGGCTCAATCCGCCCTGAAGGAATGGTTAGGCCGCGCCCTTCGATGTCGGCCAGCGCCACTTTGTCCCCGTAGAAGACAAACATCAGCACCGCCCAGAGCCGGTCCAGGCTTTCCGGCGGCAAGGTTTCCCCGGCGTCAAACGTCGCGTCGGAGTCCCATTCGGTCCAATACACAGTCGGAAATGGTTCAGGCATTGCAAACTTTCCGTGAGATTCTTAATGTCGCGCAGGCATATTAGACGGATCAGGCGTGGGATTAAAATCCTACGCTGTGGGGCGAAGACGCCTACTCTCCACCTTCGTGGAGAAAGATTTGCTCTTTTCTTGTACCCGCGAAGGCGGCTACTTGGCGCTTCGCCCCACAGCGTCGCAATTCATTGCCACGCCCTTGAATTGCCACGTCCTTTGTGCTTTTCCTACTCCCCTACCCCTTGCCCCCACTGCCCGTCAAAATATTTAACGACGCACGGAGGGCAGCGCCCATATTGGTTTTGTCCGGGATCTCTTTGATCGCTTTGTCGGCGGCGGCGCGAGCGGCGTTGCGGTTGTAACCCAAATTAATCAGGCCCTCGACAACGTCGTCGAAGATGTCGTCAGCGGCAGGCCTCGCAGATTTCGCTTGGATGGCGTCTACCTTGCGGTCAAACGCCAGCGCGGCGAGCTTGTCACGCAGCTCCAGCACCAGACGCTGGGCGGTTTTCAGGCCGAGGCCGGGAATGCGGACAAGCGCACGGGTGTCTTCAGCAGCGACAGTTCGGGCAAGCGACTCGGCTTCCATTGCGGACAAAATAGACAGCGCGACTTTCGGGCCGATGCCGGTCACGGACAGCAGAAGTTCAAAGACTTTCTGGTCGTCAGGGGTCAGAAAGCCGTACAGGGAAATCTCCTCGGCCCGCATATGGAAGTGGATGTGCAGGAAAACACTTTCGCCGATTGCCGGCAGGAAGCCGTGAATGGACGCCGGGACAGCGACTTTGTAGCCGACCCCGCCAACGTCGAGAGTGATGACTGTGGCTTCGGCATGGGCAAGCAGCCCGCGCAGGGACGCAATCATAGTCCACTCCCGTGATCTGGCTGGGTCAGCGCGTGACGCAGCGTAGAAATAAGCTGTTCTTCGGCGTCTGCGCTTAAAGTGCGGCTTTCGTCGGAGTCGTAATGCGCTCCAAAGCGGCTATCGGCAAAAGTCTGGCCCGCGAACTCGCGGCTGCCGGCATAGCGCGGGAAAATATGAAAATGGACGTGTGGCGTGAGGTTCATGAGGAACATAAAATTCAAATGGTCGGGGGCAAACAGCGACGTCAGCGCGGCTTTCGTTTCGCGGACAAACGTCCACAGGGACAGCACTTCCGGGTCGGAAAGCCGCGCAATATCCGTCTCGTGACGGCGGAGCGCAAAAAAGACACGCCCCAGCGTCGCTTGGTTGTCGTTCAGCACTAGTGTCCAAAAGTCGTTCGCGAGAACAACGCCGCGTGTCGGCGGACAAAGTGTACAATCGGGCAAAGCATCAGGCATACGAAAGTATACCTGAAAGAGAGCATCTCACAGCGGGGACTACTGCGCACCGACGATAGTGCTTTTCAGCGGCAGGCGAATTGTGTTCTTGTCTACCGCGTAGACCATGACGCCGAGCGTATCGCCGCGCTTTGCTCCGGCATGACAGCCTAGGCACGCCTCATGGTCGGCCCGAACCGGACGCAGGACGACGCGCCAGTTTCCAAAGTCTTTATCCACCCCGTTTCCCCGGCGCAGCGCGGCAATCTCCGGCAGAACCGCTTTGTCCAAGTGGACGCCGCTCCATTCCCAAAGCTTCCCGACACCGTCTTCCGTTGCGGTTTCCGCTGCCAGCGTTTCGACATAGGGACTAGTTTTACCATCGGCACGTTCTGCCGAGTGAACAAACTTGCCGGGCTTGTGGGCGCAGTGCAGGAACGCAATCACATAGGGCCGGTGGGCCGCGCTGACCTGCTGAAACTTGCGCCGCTCCCCGATGTTCTCCGCCGCCAGCCCGTAAGTCATATCGTGGCCTTCCAGCAGCACCCGGTCCACGCCGAAGCGCCCGGCGTTCTTCTGAAAGCGCGGCTGAACAATGCTGTCCAGCG
>JAYVVR010000460.1:0-2748 GCA_043786835.1 Armatimonadota bacterium
ATGGCGGCAGTCGCCCCAGCCGCACCGGCATTCGAGAAAGCCCTGGCAGCCGCGTCAGGTCCGCCAAGCAGCGCGGTCAACGGAAATACGACGCTTCCCGCCGGCCCGTCCGGCGTTGCCCCGCCGCCTGCCTCACTGGGTCCCCTGCCCGTTTTGCCATCAGAGGTCGTGCCGCTCGCCCCGACCGGGTCGGATGGCAGCTATGGAACCCTGATTGAGAAATACGCCGCCCAAAACGCGCTTGAGCCAAGCCTCGTCAAAGCCGTCATCAAGACCGAATCCGATGGCAACCCGCGCTGCGTTTCCGGCGCAGGCGCGATGGGTCTGATGCAGCTTATGCCGGCGAATGTCAAAGAAGCCGGCATTGCCGACCCGTTCGACCCCGAGCAGAACATCGCCGCCGGGACAAAGCAGCTTGCGGGCCTGCTGTCGCTGTATCACGGCGATCTGGACCTGGCGCTCGCCGGGTACAACGCCGGGCCGGGCAATGTCCGAAAATACGGCGGCGTCCCACCATTTACCGAAACACGGCAGTATATTCAGCGCGTTAAAGCTGCGATGGCGAAATAGTTGAGATGGCAAAGTAACCCATGAAAATCGTTCTTCCCTTGTTTGGATTAGTCGCCCTGCTCGGCATTGGGTACGGTCTCGCGTTCGTCGGCGTCATCCCCGCCCAGAAGATGGCCGACAAGTCGCCGGGATTTGCCCAAACCCTGATTGCCCTCCATCTCGCCAAAGCCAAAAAGGCCAAAATAGCCGCCAAGCCTGCACCGAACTCGGCAAGTGTCAGCCCGGAGCAGGAAGCGATAAGCGCTGAGAAAAAGCAACTTGCCGACGACAAAGCCGCGCTCGCCAAAGCACAGACAGATTTCGAGGCCCAAAAGCAGGCCGCTTCCGCTGCGCCCCCCGCCTCCGCTGTCCCGAACAGCGCGGCAAAGCTTGATGCGATTTACGCCGCCATGTCCCCCGACGACATGCTGACCATCTTCGCGGGGCTGCCTGACCCAGACGTCATCGCCGCGTTAATCAACATGGACGAGAAAAAAGCCGGCAAAGTCCTCGCCGGCCTGCCTCCCATCCGCGCCGCCCGTCTCGTCCAGCAGATGTCCCACCCCCACCCCCACCCCACATCCGCCGCGCTTGCCTCGCTGTAGGGGCATGGCTCGCCCCTGCCTTCTTTCATTCTGCGAATGGGTACACTGGGGTATGACTGCTCTTATTCCCGAAACCCAGATTGCCGCCCAGCTTTATACCGTGCGCGATTTTATGCACACGGCCCGTGATTTCCAAGAAACACTGGCGAAAATCCGCAAGATCGGCTACCAGGCCGTGCAGATTTCCGGCGCTCAGGCGATGACCAGCGACACGCCGGAAGTCTCGGCGCTGGAAGCACGACGAATGCTGGACGATTTGGGGCTGGCCTGCATTGCGACCCATCGTTCCTGGGACGCTTTGCGGGATCAGACAGAACAGGAAATCGAGTTTCACAAAACGCTCGGCTGCAACTTCGCTGCTATCGGCAGTCTGCCGGGCGAGTATCAGGCGTCGGGCGCGGACGGTTATGCCGCGTTTGTCCGCGACTGTGCGCCGACTATTGCCCAGCTCAAAGCCGCCGGGATACGCTTCGGCTACCACAATCATGCGTTTGAGTTTGCCCGCCCTGCCGCCGGCTCAAAGACGCTGTTCGATACGTTTATTGAGTTTGCCGGCCCTGATTTCTGCCTGGAAGTTGACGTCTACTGGGCCGCTCACGCCGGACTGAACCCGGAGCGTTTAATTGAGCGCTGCTGGGGCCGTGTGCCGGTCATTCATGTCAAAGACAAAGAAATGGTTGGGAACGAGGCAGTGATGGCCCCGGTTGGCGAAGGCAATCTCGACTGGCCCCACCTAATCCCCGCCTGCGCGAAAGCAGGCGTCGAATGGTACGCGGTCGAGCAGGACGACTGCCGCCGAGACCCGTTCGACTGCCTGCGCTCCAGCTTCGAGTTTCTGCGCCGTTAAGTCAAATAGCTTTGACCGAACCGTTTCCGTACAGTTTCGCGTTTGAGTAAGTGCCTGAAGTTCAGTCCGTTCTCCTGGAGCCTCTCATGCAAATTGCCTGCGTTTTATTCCTCGCGTCCGCCCTGCTCGCCCTCCCTGCCGACACGCAAACAGCGAAGCCAAAGCTGACACTGGCACAAGCATTGAAAACGCTGCCGGCGGCTGATACTTTAGTACTCACGGTGGGGGCCGAGAAAGTCACACTGCCCGACGGCATCGAGCCGCCCCCGACTGGGGCGTCTGCCGGCGATATCGCGGCGGCATTCGGCGAGATTACTCAGCGCTTCGGGGCAGTCACAGCGATTGCACCCGCGACGATGACGCTATTGAATACCCAGCCGGACCCACCGAACTTTGAAGCCGATATTGGCGGCTATCAAGCGTTAAAAATACTGGCGGCAAGCCTCGACGACGTCCAGTGGCGAGCGATTATCTCGGAGCAGGGCCTCGGGCTTGCCGACCTTTCCGACGACACCCAGCGCGGCCTGTTTCATGCGCTGTTTCGGAACCGCCAGCTTTGGATCGCTTCGGACGACCCGGCGTTGTCAATGCTGCCGGCGGAAAAGCGAGCCGATATTCGCGATGTCACCAGCGAGATTGACAGCACACACATTCGGCTCGGCCAAACCGCCAATCTGTACCTGCACGACCGGCAGGGAAAGACGATTTATTACAGCGGAACCCGGCTCGACGGCCCGCCTCGGCTGC
>JAYVVR010000461.1:0-7813 GCA_043786835.1 Armatimonadota bacterium
GAGATCAACGCCTCGGAAATCGCAAACCGGCTCTTCCAACTCGCATTGCCCAAAATAGCGCTCACCGCTCTGATAACGGCGAATCAACTCGTCTGCGGATTGCGGCACAAATGGCCCGGCTTCCTCTGGACTTTCCATGCGTGCTTTGTTCCAATCGTCGTTACGCGATAACCAACTGCCCCTGCCCCTGAAGCTCCTCCGACTCAATGACGATCCGGACGTCGTGATGCAGCGCCGTCACAAACCGCAGCAATCGCTCAACAGAATACCCGCGAAACTGACCGTTCAGGAGGGCTGAGACTTTAGGTTGGGGCAATCCAAGCCGCGCCCCTGCTTCAGCTTGCGTCAACCCCTGCGCGGCGATAATCTGGCTCAGCTTCTGCACGATTTTTGCTTTCGCTAAATGCGTTTCCGGATCCGGCACGCCAATGTCGGCAAAGACATTCTCGCTCATAATTCTTTTTCTTTCCACTCGGCATGACGCTGCTGCGCCTCCCGCCAGCGGGTATCCACAACATGCATCTCTTCTGCAGGTGTGGCAGTGCCACTTTTCGACTTCTTCTGGAAAATGTGCAGGACATACACCGCTTCGGCAAAACGTACTGTGTAGACGGCACGGTAAGCAGACTTGTCCTGCTGATGCACGACTTCTAAAACTCCGGCACCGGGAAATCCTTTCGGCGGCTTTGCGCTAGAGTGCTTATCACCTGTTTACGCGAGAAAAAGCGCGTAGCCGAAAAAGTCCTGCACTGCGTCCGGCAGATCGCGCAAGTCATCAAGCGATGAGCCTAACCATTTCACTGGCTTTGTTTGCTTTTCGTTGACGACCCTGATCATAACAGCACTATACCCTATTTAGGGTATAAAACCAAAACCCACTCTGATACCCCCTTCGGGTACAATGGAGAAAGACATGAGTTTATATCCGATAAGTCTCAATCTCTTAAACCGCCTGTGCTTGGTCGTCGGCGGCGGCAAAGTCGCGGAGCGGAAGATTAAGTCCCTGCTGAACGCGGGCGCGAATGTGCGGCTGATCTCGCCTGACGCGACGCCAAACTTGCAGGCGCTGGCGGCGGACGGCTTGCTTGACTGGCGGCAGGCAGCTTACGCGCCGGACGGAACCGAGACACTTGACGGCGTGTTTTTAGTGATAGCATGCACCGATAACCGTGCCGTGAATGCCGGAGTGGTGTCTGAAGCAGCGGCGCGGCAGCTTTTGATTTTGTGCGCGGATGATCCTGACGCCGGAAACTTTGTGTCGGCAGCACAGATCGCGCGCGGCGACTTGGTACTGACGGTCTCGACAGGCGGCGGCAGCCCGACCCTGGTGGCAGTGCTGCGGGAGCGTTTGGAAGCAGAGTTTGGGCCGGAATGGGCAAAGCTGGTGGAAATGATTGGGAAAGTACGCGATATTGTCAAAACGAACCCCACCGAAGCAGGCCGGAAAGAAGTGATGAGGCGCGTTCTCGACGATCCCGAAGTCCATCAACTGCTGCGGGACGGCAAGTTATTAGAAGCGGAAACGCGCATTCGAGCATGTCTCTCTTAATTCTCGGCATCAATCATACGAGTGCGCCCATTGAAGTCCGCGAAAAGCTGGCGTTTCTGGAGCGCGATCTGCCGTCGGCGCTCTCGGCGCTGTCCGCCCTGCCGCACATCCAGGAAGGCGCTCTGCTGTCCACGTGCAACCGGACCGAAGCGTATGCCGTCGGCGAAATGGGCGCGGGACCGCTTGAAAATGCCCTGGCCGAGTTCCTCGCCGGCTGGCACGGACTATCGCGCCGCGAGTTCGACGGCCATCTCTACTGTTACCGGGCTGGGGCCGCCGCAAACCATCTCTTCTCGGTGTCGTCGGGCCTCGATTCGATGATACTCGGCGAGCCGGACATTCAGCGGCAAGTAAAAACGGCACTCGAGGCCGCGCAGTCGGCGAACAGTTTAGGGGCAAGACTCAATCGGCTGTTTCAAGACGCACTCGTTACCGGCAAGCGGACCCGAACCGAAACCGGGATTGCCCGCGGGACATTCTCGGTCGGCGCGGCGGCAGTCGAGCTTGCGACCCAAATCTTCGGCGAATCACTGGCAGGCCACACAGTTTTGGTTCTCGGCGCAGGCAAGATGAGCGAAGTCACCGCAAAGCATCTGACCGCCCGGGGCGCACCGGCAGTTCTTGTCGCGAACCGCACTTACGAGAAAGCGGAAGCGCTGGCCGCCCAGTTCGGCGGCACGGCAAAGCGCTTCGATGATCTGCCCACGCTTCTTGCGACTGCCGATATTGTTGTCTGCTCGACCGCCGCCCCCCACCCAGTTGTGACCCGCGACTTGGTCCAGTCAGCCATGCGTGTTCGCCGGGGCCGCCCGCTGTATTTGATTGACATCGCTGTCCCGCGCGATGTCGAAGCGTCCGTGGATACTTTGGAAAATGTGTATTTGTACAACATAGACCATTTGCAGGAGCTTGTCGCCGGAGCACGGCAGTCACGCGCCGGGGAAGTTGTCCGCGCCCGTGCGATTGTCGAAGCCTCAACCGCCGAATACCTGCGCTGGGAGCGGTCGCTTGATGTCGCTCCGCTCGTCGTCGCCGTCCGCCATAAGCTGGATGCAGCCAAGCAGTCTGAGTTAGAGCGCCTTAAGACCCGGCTGCCCGATTTGCCCGAAAAAGACTGGAAGACGATTGAAGCCGCCTTTGCGTCGCTGACCAATAAGATCGCCCATCCGGCTCTTATCGCCATCAAAGCCGCCCCAGAGGCCGACGACGGCGCACAAGCATTGGAAACAATAGGGCGGGCATTCGGCATCGAGCAGGAAATCCCCTTCCCCAGCCCCTCCCCCATCCGCACTGGCGACTCGGAGAGCAATATAGAGGGGAGCAATACGAAGGAGAGCAATACGAAGGGGAACCCGGGGGATTCTCTTACAACTTCTGACTCCCCTCTCCCATCGGCGGGGGAGGGGCTGGGGGTGGAGGCCAACTTATGACCGAAGCATTCTTTCTCATCGCCGCCGCTGTCGGCTACCTGGTCAGCTCCGTCGCTTACGGGGCATTCCTCATGCTGCGTGTTCCTGCGCTCTCACTGGCAGGCCGCGCGGCGGCCATTTTAGCTGTCGTTTTGCACACGCTCGCCATCGGCCTGCACTGCGCCCGCGTCCATCAAACGCCGTTTACGACCCCCGCTGAAACTCTTTCCGCGTCGGCCTGGGCGATCGCGCTGGCGTATCTGGTTTTGGAGCTCGTGCTGAAGCCGAAACCGACTGCTCTCGGCGCGATTGCCCTGCCCGCCGCGTTCTTGTGCCTCTTTGCCAGTGCGTTCTTAGGCACACCCCAACCCGCCGCGCTGGACGCCGCCGAAGCGGTAATGCTGAACTCGCGCCTGATTAGCCTGCACATTCTCGCCATTTTGTTCGCGTTCGGCCTGCTGGTTCTGGCGTTCGGCTGCGCGGCACTCTATCTCACTCAGTACCGGCTATTAAAGCGCAAGAAGCTTTCGGGCGGCTTATTCGGCAAGCTGCCACCGCTGGCAAACTTAGACCAGCTTGCGTTCGCGCTTGTCGCGTTCGCGTTCCCGCTGCTGACGGTAGGGCTTGCCGCCGGGTTTGTGAAAGCGCTGGCCGGCGGACTGCGTGGGGTCTGGGGCGCGGACCCGATGGTGCTGACTTCTGTTGTGACCTGGCTGGTCTATGGCGTCTACTTGACTCTTCACGCCGTCGCTCAGTGGCGCGGCCCCCGAGCAAACTATCTGCTTTTGGGTGGATTAGCGGCGGCCCTGGCGACCTTTTTGATACCCACTGCCCACCGGTTTGGGTGATTTGCAGGGAACCTCACCCGGCTCGTTCCTCGCCACCCTCTCCTTCTGAAAGGAGAGGGTTAGGGTGAGGTTCTCTGATTTCTAGGACACTAACTTTATGCTGAAACGCGGATTATTTAAGAGTATCTTCCAAAAAGTGGACCAGATGATCACGGGCCGGGGGAAGATTGACGAGGCCCTGTTTGAGGAGCTGGAAGAGTCTTTGATCGGCGCAGACCTCAATATCCACACGACTATGCGGGCGATGGGCGAGCTGCGGGCGATGGTTCAGGACAAGCGTCTGAACGACGCCACCGATGTCACTGATTATCTAAAGCGCTTTCTCTGGGACACGCTTACCGGCGACAAACACGATCTGCCGACACTTGCTGTCTCTGACACCAGCCCGACTGTGTATTTAGTCGTCGGCGTCAACGGCGTCGGCAAGACCACCTCAATCGGCAAGCTGGCGTACTTACTCAAGAAGCAGAACAAGCGCGTTGTACTCGCCGCCGCTGACACGTTCCGCGCCGCCGCCACCGAGCAGCTTGTGCTGTGGGGTGAGCGCGTCGGCGTCGAAGTCGTCACCGGTCGGCCCAACGCCGACCCCGCCGCCGTCGTCTTTGACGCCGTCCAATCCGCGAAAGCCTCGAATGCCGACTATCTCATCATAGACACGGCGGGCCGGCTCCACAACAAAACCAATCTCATGGAAGAGCTGAAAAAGATCAATCGCATCATTCAGCGCGAGCTTGGGGGCCGCTCCACCGACGAGACATTTTTGGTTCTCGACGCCACCACCGGCCAGAACGCGGTCAACCAGGCCCGCGAGTTCAAGACCGCCGTCAGCGTCACCGGTTTGATACTTGCCAAGCTCGACGGCACGGCGCGGGGCGGCATCGTCATCACCATCAAGGACGAGCTGGGTGTTCCCATTAAGCTCATCGGCACCGGCGAAATGCTCGGCGACCTCGAAGTCTTCAACCCTCAGGCGTTTATAGACGCCCTGTTCGAATAAGCCGCGCTCAGAGAGCACCCGGCACAGCAGCAAAGGCTACGGCCCTAAGTTCGGCCTGAGCTTCCTGATGATTGACGGCCATGTCAGCTGGCTCACGCCCGAAAAGGTCTCAAATGGCCCAAGCGCAGTCAGCCCTAAATCGCTGCCGTCGGGGACCTATCTTCAGAGACTGTGTAGAAACGATTCCGAAGTCCCCCCAGCCCCCAATAATGGGGGAGCATGAAGGGAATGAAGGAGGCATTGCGTCCTCCATCCGGCTCCCCCATTATTGGGGGCCAGGGGGCCTGCTCGGCTTTTTATATAGTTTCTCAGACGTTTGCGGTGAAGTGAAGCATTTTGAAAAGCCTCAAAGCGTCTGAATGCCCAGCGACGGGGCGAAGACGACGTCCTCGTAAATGTCCGACAAAAGCACCGAGGTATTCACCGAGGCCAACGTCAAAACATCTTCCGGCGTGTTCAGCTCCGACAGCACCCAGCGGTCGCCGCCCTCGCGCACAAAATGCTCGATCCGCTTGTACGACGGCGTTAGGAAAAAAGGCGTAGCCGATTGGCACGAAAACAGACAGCACAACCGCGCTCACGCTGTAAAATGTAAACCGGCTCCGCAGACCGAAGACGAGCGCAGCGATTGCTAACGGCAAACCAAATAAGCTTTCGCTACAAAAGAGGAACACGCCAACAAGCGCTACCAGCAAAGGCCACTGACCGCCGTTCCAGACAAAGCGCCTTTGCAGCAAGCGCTGAATGCTCATTCGGTTCTGCTCCCAGTCCCGCGAAGCGGCACTTCTTGGCGTCCGCGCCGTGCAGCCGTGCGTTTCAACGCATGGTTCTTGTAAATACGAGAACCTCACCCCGCCTCGTTCCTCGGCGACCCTCTCCTTCCAAAAGGAGAGGGTAAAGAATAATCATGAGAAATGCTTGCGGCGAGAGGCTGCCCATTCCCGTCTTTGTCCCAACCCTCTCCTTGCTTAAGGAGAAGGTCACCGAGGAGCGAGGCGGGGTGAGGTTCCTACTCCCCCACAATCTCCGCCAGCCTATCCACCATCTTGGACAGCACCCCGAAGGCTCGCTGGATAGGCTCAGGCGAGGTCATGTCAATGCCGGCGAGTTTTAAGGCGTCCAGCGGGTACAAAGAGCCGCCGGCTTTGAGGAAACTTAAGTAGCGCTCGGCAGCAGGGGCACCCTCGGCGCGGACATCTTCCGCGAGTGCATTCGCCGCCGAAATGCCTGTCGCATACTGATAAACGTAGAACGGCGAGTAGAGATGGCTGAACTGCGCCCAGGTAATGCCGATCCGCGCTTCGTCTATCTCGACTAATCCGCCGTAGCCTTCGTTGAAGAAACCGGCCAAAGTCGCGCCCATGCCGTCGGCGGTCAGCGCTTCGCCCCGCTCGATTTTCTCATGGCAATCTAATTCAAAACGGGCCAATATCGGCATCACAAACAAGTAGCGATGGAAATTGGAGATGGCCTCTTCAATAATCGCGAGAGTTCGGTCGCGGTCGGTGACGGTGTCCAGAAGATGGCCCCGGACAAGCGCCTGGTCAAAGTTAGACGCGACTTCGGCGACAAACAGCGAGTAGCCCGAATAAATCGGCGGCTGGTTCTGCCAGGTCAAATACGAGTGCATCGAATGGCCCAGCTCGTGCGCGAGAGTACTGACCGAGAACAGGTCGTCACGGTAGTTCATCATGATAAACGGAGACGTGCCGGGCATCCCGGACGAAAACGCACCGCTGCCCTTGCCGATGTTCGGCTCCCGGTCTACCCAGCGGTCTTGTTCCAGCCCCCGGCGCATGGCATTCACATACTCAGAGCCAAGCGGGGCCATGCCGGCGCAGATTGTGTCGGTCGCTTCGGCAAATGAGATCGGCGTTTCGGTTTTCGGCATCGGCGCAGGGACAGCGTCGGCGGGAACATCGCAGCAGTACAGCGTTTCGACGCCGAGGCCCTTTTTCAACAGCCCCCAGTAGCGGTGCCAGATTGGGAGATTGGCTTGAAATGTCGATAGGAGCGTATTAAAGACTTCGCGCGGGATGGCGTTCGGCGCAAGTGAGGCTTCGAGCGCCGACGGATACCGGCGGGCGCGGCTTTGAAAGACACTCTGCTTGACCCGGCCACTTAGACACGCCGCCAGCGTGTTCTTGACCGCTAAGTGCCCGTCGGCATAGGACTCCCAGGCCGCTTTTCGGACCCTTTGGTCTTCATGCCGGAGCAGGTCGGCGATTGTCCCCTGCGCGACTTCATAAGCTGCCCCGAAGGGGCTGGAAACGGGCGCAAACTTCATGTCGGCGTCGGTCAGCACCCCTGCCGCCGTGCCGAGCGCGGACAGCGGCTCGGCGACCTGGGCCAGCAAGGCTTCGACTTCTTCCGAGCGCACATGGTCCCGGCGACGCGCCAGCGTGTCGAAATAATGCGCGTAAATTGTCAGCGCGGGCATCTCTGCCGTCCACTTTCTCAGCGTACTCGGGTCAAGCGCCAGCAGCTCCGGCTCGTAAAACGCGGTCGCCGATGCGAACCGGGCCGACAGCCCTCCCGCCCGGCTTGCCAGCGCCGCCGCGTTCTGGTCGCCGGTGTCGCCCGCCCGTTGCATGCTTGCATACAGGCCCAGCTTCCGCACCGCGAGACCGACTTCCATGCGCCGGGCCAGCGCCGAGGCCAGCATTCCCGGCGACTCGCCCAGCCTGCCCGCATGTTCGGCAAACCCGCCCAGCAGACCGCCGGCACGGGCGAACTCTGTTTCCCAGGCGTCCACAGATGGAAAGACCGTCTCGATATTCCATTTCTTTTCGGCGGGTACATCCACCCGCTTAGGCAAAGTCTCGGGCATTTCTAGGAAACCTTTCTGAGTGTCACGGTGGCAAGATTGACCGCATGCCAGGTGGCCGGGTCGGCGGAACGCGCTGTAATCACCCGGACTCCGGCCGGGATAGTCAGCGTCCCGCCGGAAATGGTACGGAACGCGTTCCAATCGTGAGTGTCGGGGACCGACAGCGTCGTCGAAATGCCC
>JAYVVR010000462.1:0-2744 GCA_043786835.1 Armatimonadota bacterium
GTGAGGTTGGGCTGGATGCGGCGGGTGCGGAGGCCGTCGGCGACGTGCAGTAGGAGGCGGCTGCCGTTTTGGGTCTTGTGTTCGACCAGCTTGCGCTGCAGGGGACGCATCATATTCGACATGGTTTCGTCGAGCCTAATATTCAAGCAGGCGAACGCCGGGCGGGTCTCGCGAGTGACATTAGCCCCGTTGCCCAAGAGCGTTTCGGCGGTGGCGACAGGCAGGATTTGGTCGGCGGAAATCTCGACGGAGGCGGCGGTCCCGGCGTCGTCCTCGCCGCCTTTGTTAATCCTATCACGGTGGGACGTTTTGCCCTTCACTAAGACAACGCTGTCTTTTTGCGGGACTTCGGTGAGCGTGGCGGCGGAGCGCGGGAAAACGCTGACGCTGATCGTGCCGCTCTTGTCTTCGAGTGTCAGAAAGTACATCAGCTCGTTTTTGCCTTTGGTGTAGTACGGGCGGACGTTGGTGAGCACCCCAGCGATTACTATCTCTTCTTTGTCGCCGAGCGCCCGGCAGTCGTCAATCGTGTGCGTGACGTGCGCTTTGACGGCGTTCGCATATTGGTCCAGGGGATGGTCACTGAGATACAGGCCCAAAAGCTCTTTTTCCATTGCCGTGATCTCCTGCGGCTTTAGCGGCGGAGCGTCCGGCAGAGGGGGGGCGACATGGGCCAAGCTTTGAGAGTCGCTGTCATCGCCGAACATCGAGACCTGGCCACTTTTGCGGTCGCGGGCGATAGTCGCGGCGCTTGACATCGCGCCTTCAAGCCCTGCGAGGAGACGCGCCCGGTTCGGCTCGATACTGGCAAGTGCGCCCGCTTTGATCAGCGTTTCAATCGCGCCTTTCGACGTGAGATTGAATTCGTGGACACCCGCGCAGAAGTCGTGCAGGCTGGTAAAGCGTCCGCCGTTTTTCTTGCGGGCGGCGAGAACCGCTTCAATCGGGGCTTTGCCGACGTTCTTGATAGCGAGAAGGCCGAAGCGGATGGCGGCATCTTTACCGACAAAGTCCGCGTCGCTGTGGTTGATGTCCGGCGGCAGAATCTCGATGCGCTTGCCGTACTTTTCCAAGTGCGTCCGCTTGGCGTCTTCGATAAACGCGACCAGCTTGTCCGTGTCATCGGCTTGGACGGCCATCAGTGCGGCGAAGTAGTCGACCGGATAATTGGCTTTGAGGTAGGCAGTTTGATACGCAACCAGCGCGTAGCAGAACGCGTGGGCTTTGTTGAACGCGTAGCCCGCGAACGGCTCAATCAGGTCAAAGATATACGTTGCCGTGGCCTCGTTCAAGATGCCTTTTTCAGCCGCGCCCCGCATGAAGTTCTCGCGCTGCTGGACAATCTCTTTTAATATCTTTTTTCCCATCGCTTTTCGCAGGATGTCGGCCTGGCCTAAGCTAAATCCCGCGACGGCCTGGACAATCCGAAGCACTTGATCCTGGTAGACAATGACGCCATAGGTTTCTTTTAAGATAGATTCGAGCGCAGCATGAGGGTAGACAATCTTCTCCATCCCGAGCTTGCACCGGATATAGCGCGGAATTTGGGCCATCGGACCGGGCCGGTACAGCGCAACCATGGCGGCGACTTCGGCAACAGTGTTCGGTTTCAGCTCGGCGATATAACGGCGCATTTGGCCGCCTTCAAGCTGGAAGACGCCGGAGCATTCGCCGCGCCCGAGCAGGTCATACGTCTTGCGGTCGTCCAATGGCAATTTGAGAACGTCAATGTCAGTCGCATGGCTGCGCTTGACGTTTTTGACGGCCCGGGCGAGAATAGTTAGGTTTGCAAGGCCCAAAAAGTCCATCTTAATCAGGCCGATTTTTTCCAGCACGTTCGCCGGGTAGCCGGTCACGAGGCCAACACCGTCATCGGCACGCTGAACGGGAATATTGTCCACTAATGGCTCCGCCGAAATCACGACCCCAGCGGCATGGACGCTGTCATGGCGGGTCAAGCCTTCTAAGCGAAGCGCCGTGTCAATCAGCTCTTTGGCAAGAGGATTTCCCTTGACGGCGGCACTGAACTCGGGATTGACTTCCAGCGCTTTTGAGATCTTCATGCCGACGGGCAGGGTCGGGATCATCTTGCAGAGCTTGTCTACCTCAGTCATCGGCATCTTGTTCATGGCCCGGCCGCAATCCCGGATCGCAGCACGGGCGGCCAGTGTCCCGAAGGTCACGATCTGGGCGACATGCTCCCGGCCATATTTCTGGACGACATAGTCTATGACATCCTGACGCCGGTGGTCCTCGAAGTCCATATCAATATCGGGCATGGACAGACGCTCCGGGTTCAGGAAGCGCTCAAATGTCAAGCCGTATGCTAAGGGGTCGACATCGGTAATGCCGACGCAGTACGACGCCATCGAGCCTGCCGCCGAGCCGCGCACCCCGAACAAGATGCCTTCGCGCCGGGCGAAATTGGCAAAGTCCCGGACGATGAGAAAGTACTGGCCGAAACCGGTTTGTTCAATGACACTCAGCTCAAACCGCAGCCGTTCTTCATGCTCCTCAGTGATCTGCGAGTAGCGCTTTTTCATGCCCTCGAATGCCAGCACCGAGAGGTAGGATTGGGCATTCATGCCTTCCGGCGTATCGCCTGGCGACGGCATTCCAAGCCGCCCGAACTTCAGATCCAAATTGCACCGCTCGGCGATTTCGACCGTCCGTGCCAGTGCGTCAAGCTGGCCGGGGAACCGCTCAGCCATCTCTTTTTGGTTTTTGAGATAGAAATCTTTCGA
>JAYVVR010000463.1:0-2734 GCA_043786835.1 Armatimonadota bacterium
ACCGAGCGAAATCCCGCCCCAGGAGCTTGCCCTGCTCGCCCCCGTATTTACGCAGCAGCTCGCCTGCCCAAGCGACGCCAGCAACCTGCGCCACGCCCTGAACCGCATCGGGCAGGACTGCGGCATGGATCGGGACCGGATTGACGACCTGTGCACGGCAACAACCGAAGCCGCTACAAACGCGGTCAAGCACGGCAACGGCGGCAAGGCGACGGTCTGGGTCGTCGGCGAATCGGTGACCGTGCAGGTTGCTGACAGCGGCACCGGCATCGCGCCCGCACACCTTGCACGCGCGACTTTGGAGCAGGGGTTTTCCACCCGCGTCTCGCTCGGCATGGGCTTCCATCTGATGCTGCAATCCACCGACACGCTGGCGCTCTGTACCGACGATCAAGGCACCGTTCTTTTTCTGCAAGTCTCTAACAAAACCCGTCCGACCATTCAGGAGTCGGTTCTCGCCCGTTACGCCGAGATCGAATAGGAAACATGATGCAATCTAAAAACGCCGAAACACCCTTTATTATTACTCGGCGCGATGCGCTCAAAACAGCTGCCGGCCTGGGCCTTGCGCTGGTTCTTGCGGGCCGCGCCGACGCGGCTGCCGGCAAATGGACACCCGTCGGCAAATCCGAGTTATTTCTCATCGGCAAGCCTCAGCGTGTGACCGTTGAGCATGGCGGCGTTTTGTACGTCACCCGCACCGACGCCAAAACGCTCGTCGCCGTGTCTGCAAAATGCACCCACCGGGGCTGCGAAGTCGGCTGGTCGGCAGAAGCGTCCCAGCTTCAATGCCCTTGCCACGGCGCCGCGTTTGCATCGAGCGGCAAGAACATCCACGGAACCCGCCGCCGCCCCGAAGAAGTTCTCCCCGCTCTCGTTTCTCCACTCGTCCGCGAGAAAGCCGGCATCGTCGAAGTCAATCTCGGCAGCGTCACCCCCGACGACATCGAGCCGATCGAAGACTAAGCACGTCTTGTCCTGACGAAGTAGACAAACAAAAAAGAGCCGCCGCATCTGATGATGCGGCGGTTTCAAGCCGCGGGTGAGGTGCCTTTCAGTCTGTTGGCTGTGACACCGTGATCCTGTCAGGCAGAGTTATGCCGCGCTGTGCCATCGTATTTTTCAGGTGCGAGCGCACCTTGAAATCACCGGAATTATATGTTTCTTCAAGTTTCCTGCTGACGAACATGGAATTGTCGGATGACAAAGTAGGGCTGTCAAGCATTTTCAGCAGCATATCGGCTGATTTCACAGATTTAACGTCTCCCAATTTGTCAATAATCAAAGCAATGTTCATGGAACTGCCGGGGTGAGCCAGCAACTTTTGCCAGCTTGGCGCCGCTTGCGCTTCAGGCATGGAGAAGAGCGCATCCACATCTGCAATATATTCCGGGCCGTAAGGCTTTGCTGAGAGCGTTTTCAGGAGTGAAGCTGCCGTTGCCCGCAATGCACCGTCATTGGGCGCAGTCACAGTCAGTGGAATACGAAAGACGCGGCTGTAAATATTGCCGCTTGCCGTAATCTCGCTCTCAATTTTGAGCGGATTTTCTTCATTGCTGTCGGTTGTCGTGTAAGGCAGTCGCACACGAACCATCAAAGTGTATCGGCCTGGGCGAAGACGGACATTGTGTTGCGGCACGGCGATACACGTCTCATATTTGCCACCACTACGCATTACAGGATCAAGCGTTAGATAATAGCCTTCTTTCGGAGGCTGTTTCTGTTCAATGGCAACCGTGTTTCCGACTTGATCCATCAGTGCAAGAGAATACCCTTCTGCACCTGCCCAGTCCAAAACTATCTTCCGGTCAGAAATATTGAAAACCGAATACTGTAGGATGATCGGTTCCCCCTGAACGAGAGTTGACTTTGTCAACAAAGATACCTTAGAGCTAAGTGCGCTGAGATGGTCACCGTTAGCTGAAGCCGGTTGACAAAAAGACGCGGCGCACAGTGCAAAGATGGCGCAC
This sequence comes from Armatimonadota bacterium, assembly GCA_043786835.1. Classification (GTDB taxonomy): domain Bacteria; phylum Armatimonadota; class Armatimonadia; order Armatimonadales; family Capsulimonadaceae; genus JANXMY01. Next base: position 1,971 of record JAYVVR010000463.1, read on the forward strand.
CCGATTTGAAGAACGTTTAACCTAAAATTATTGGTCATGATTTTCTCCTAGTTTCAGTTAAGGCAGTTTCTTGCTGCCTGTTAAACCTTGCTTAGTAACTGAGTACCACCAGTCGATGAACGAAGACAACTGCGATACTGTCCGAACAATGGAAGCTGTCGAGTCCGGGCCGGGTATCAAGACATTTGTTTCGCCTGTCAGGGTGTCGTTGAACTCGTACCGTTGCGCCGCCGTTACTGTTGTGTAGACATAGAACGGGGAGACTGTCCAAGTGTAATGAGTGTCATAGCCATTTCCACTGGCCATGCTGGAAGTATCTAATCGAGGTAGGACAGTAGGATTATCTAGCCTTATAGAGTTTACGAAGCAGCTTGGGGGGAAGTAGCTGCCAGCCCCGGTGGCTCCTGGGTATGTAACTCGTTCGTGCGAGTAGCAGCTTGTTAGGTCTGCTTTGTTGCCCGTTGTGGAGAGCCAATCATAGACGAAGGAAATCGTACCATTATGGTTGTCCATTTGGCTGATTTTGTGGAAGTTATACGGCTGTGCGTGGATGCCGAGGGTGACGGTGTCGATGGAGGCATTGCCACCGCCCCTCGCGCCAGGCCCGCCGGTCGCAGACGCGGTCAGCGTCAGGGTGAGCGACAGCGTCTTTGGGTCCAATGACTTAAACCTCGCCGCCTGTGTGTCGGAAGTGCCGGGGTACTGGGCCTTCGGGTCGAAAGGGTCTCCAAAGCCATCATTCGCCTGTCCCGCCTGGAGCGGGC
>JAYVVR010000464.1:0-2710 GCA_043786835.1 Armatimonadota bacterium
GTATCAAGCCGGCATCAAGGCCGTGGAGAGGAACCATGAGGCTGGCCGAAAAAACTTTTTGTTTCTTTCCAGCGAAGGCAATGTTCACAAAGGATTAGATCTGCTGCTCGAAGTCTTTTCGTCACCCGATATGCAGGGAATCGCAGAGTTGACGGTGTGCCAGAAGCTGCGTCCTGATTTTCATGCTCTTTACCGTCGCGAGCTAGAAAACACACCAAATATTCATTTTGTCGGTCATCTCGATCTGCAAAGCACTTTGTTTCAGGAAATCGCCCAGAAATGCAGCTACATAATCCATCCTTCTTGTGCGGAAGGCCAGCCGGGGGCAGTGCTTGACGGCATGCGGTATGGCCTTATTCCGGTTCTGACCCGTGAAAACCATATTGACATCGAGAGTTGCGGCTTTTTGATCCCGGCGTCTGTTTCCGGTATTGCATCAGAAGTTCGTAGGCTTTCGTGTCTCTCCGTCGAGGAGTGCCGACGTCTTGCCGTGAAAACGCAAGAAATCGTTTCAGTCAATTTTTCGGAAGAGCGATTTTTCGACGAGATGAAAAACAGCATTTATTCCATTATCGCTCTTGCCTCTGTCGATGGCAAAAATACTTATGATACGTCTGTTAAAGAGTCAGCTTAAAGCATGGTTTCTGTCGCTGGTCTCTTTGGGATTTTTGGTTATTGGCGAGCCATTATTTTGGCTGATGGGGCAACGCCGGGGAACAGCTTCGGAACTGCCAAAGATGAAGCACATACTTGTGCTGCGCTTTGATCAAATCGGGGATGTCGTTCTTACAATTCCGTTGCTGCGTGAATTGCAAAAGAACTCGCCGGGAGCGCACATCACAGTGGTAGTTAAGCCTGAGATTTATGATCTGATTTCGTTGTGCCCTTATGCTGACGAGGTGCTGACATTTGATTGGCATCTCTCAAAGCGCTCCCAGGATTACAAGCGGCGACTGAGGGCATTCAAGTTTTGCGCTGCCCACCTGTGGCATCATAAGTTCGACATCGCGATTATTCCACGCTGGGACGTCGATTGGTACTGCCAAACCTTTATTGCTTATTTCAGCGGCGCACGCCGCCGGGTTGGGTATTCGGAGGATGTGAATTTGATAAAAAGAATTCACAATCATGGGTACGACCGATTGCTGACCCAATTTCTGCACCAAAAGTTGGTCGAACATGAAGTGAAGCGCAGCCTCGATATTCTTCGGGAAATTGGCGGCACTGCGACTGAAACTCATCTTGAAGTTTGGTCTGCCCCTGCCGATGACAATTGGGCACAGACTTGGCTCGACGAGACGACAAATGAGAATGGACCTTTGATCGCGTTTGGTCCATTTGTCGGGAACAGTGCTCTCAAACAATGGCCCCATTCCAATTTTGCGGCTCTGGGCCGCTGGCTGCTCGCGGCTTATGGCGGACGCATTCTCCTTTTAGGGGGTTCGGGGGATCGAACCCGGGCACAGCGAATTTGCGATGAGATAGGACAAGGTGCTGAAAATATGGCAGGGTCATGCTCGCTGCCGCAAACGATAGCTCTGCTGAAACGCTGTTCGCTTTATGTCGGAGACGACTCCGGACCAATGCACCTAGCAAGTGCCGCCGGTATTCCAGTGGTCGCACTTTTTGGCCCTTCATGCCCGCATCGTTTTAGCCCCTGGACATCAAGAAAACAGTTGCTTTGGAAACAGCTTCCTTGCAGCCCCTGCTCCGTAGCAGGCACCAGCGAAAACCATGCGGATTGTTGCACAGTCTGCATCTTTCCTGAGCCACTGTGTATCCAGAGCATCACTGTTGAGGAAGTCCAAGAGGCGATCAAAAGGACTGGTTTTTTTGCAAACCCCGTATGAAATTTCCATTATTTTCGATCATTATGCCGGTCTTTAACGGGGCGGGCGGCCTGGAAAAGACAATCGCGTCCGTGCTGGCCCAGCCGGAACCGCTGTTTGAGTTTCATGTTCAAGACGGCGGCTCGACCGACGGCACTGTTCGGCTTCTGGAACAGGCCGGCCCACAAGTCAAATGGGCCTCGGAACCCGACAGCGGCGTGTATGATGCGATGAACAAAGGACTGGCGGCGGCATCCGGCGAGTTTTTGTACTTTCTCGGGGCAGGCGACACCCTACGGCCCGGCGTTCTCGAGCAAGTCGCCGCTGCCCTCCCCCACGCCCCGCTGACCTACTTCTATGGCAATGTCTACGCCGAAGCCTACGGGCGGGTCTACAATGGCCGCTATTCCCCCTGGAAGCTGAGCCGCCTAAATATTTGCCACCAGGCGGTGTTCGCTCACCGCAGTATTTTCGACCGGATTGGGTCGTTTGACACCCGCTACTCGATTATGGCCGACCATGTTTGGAATATGAAATGCTTCGGGGACCCGGCTATTCATAAAATTTACTCGGAGCTGGTCATCGCCGATTATGCCACCGGCGGCCTGAGCCAGCAGCAGCCTGACCCAATGCTTATCACCGACCGGCTGACCCTCATCCGGCAGAACCTGGGGCCGGTCCCCTACCTGCTGAACCTCCTCGCCGCCCGCCTGCCGCCCGGTCTGAAAGAAGCTCGCTACCAGGCGTTTCAAAAACTCAGAGCCAGATGGAAAGAGAGGTCCCATGCGAATCGGCATTGATGCGCGGACACTCTCGGGCCGCTTCACCGGCGACCGGACCTACTGGCGCGGACTGCTGTCCGGCCTTGCCGCCATAGACAC
>JAYVVR010000465.1:0-2693 GCA_043786835.1 Armatimonadota bacterium
GCCTTCGGACCCCCTCCCGCCTTGCTTCGTTCATTCTTCACTTCACAGGGTCTCTCCCCTGTTAGGGAAGGGCAATAAAAAAGGGCCATACAGATTAAGTGTAAGTAGCGCAAGCGTTTGACGCCAACTCCTAATTATTCTGACGCCCTTCCCTAACAGGGGGGGAGACGAGGAACGAGGCGGGAGGGGTTCTTTCTGCTTTACTTGTCTTCATCCCGCCCATGCACTTGGGCAGGCGGCGATGTTGCTTCAACCGCCGTGAACGGCTCCAAAATCTTGTAGGTATGTGACGCTCCAACCGGCACGACCCAGGAGTTGCCTGGCTCTAAAGTCACCATTTGCCCGTGTTCCAAGTGCAGCTCGGCCCGGCCTGAGATGACGTAGCCGACAGTTTCGTACTCCCGTGACGCCGTTGGCTTCGGGTCGCCCCTCGGCGTTTCTTCCCAGAGCCGCATGGCGACGGTCTTGCCCGACGCCAGATATTTCTGGCCTAGCTCGCCGTGCGGCGAATGTGCTGAATCAACTTTTGTTACTGTCGTGTCGCTCATGGTAATCTCCTTAAAATGCAGCAGGGTTATGGAATACACTTCCCGTATGGCTCCAGCATTGAAACCCGCTATTTACTACAGAATTTGCTGCGGCCTGCCGATAGACTGTTTGAGCCATTCTAGACAGTTTAACCTATGAACACTTCTTCTCGCTTACAGTCTCGTTTCTGCCTGCACCGCATCCTCTGCCTGGCGGGGATTTTCCCTCTTCTGACCGGATTTCTTGTGCTGCGTGCCGCCCCAAGCCTTCTGCCGCCTGTCATGCTCGGACTGGCGGCGGCGCTCGGCGGCCTGCTGCTCTGGGCAGCAGGGCAGATTACGCGCAGCACGGAAAACGCGGAGGCTGCACGGGCGGCGCTTGCACTGAAAACACGGGAAATGGATGTCAACACGCAGGGTATGGATGCCGCGAACGCACTGCTCGCACAAGCGTCAGGCCGGTTCCAGGAGCTGTTCCAGGGACTGCCTGCCGCCTGCGTCTGTTTCGACAAGGACGGGCGGATCATGGAGTGGAATCGGGCGTTTGAAACACTGTACGCCCTGCCCGAAGTCTGGGGACATTCGGTTTGGGATACGATTTACTCAGGATCCAAAATTGTCAATACCCTAGCAGCAGTCTTTGAGGGCGAGCGGCAGGAAGGTATCGCGCGGACATTCCAGCGGGCCGACGGCTCCCTTGTGCATTTGTACTGCAACATTTTCCCCCTGCGCGGCATGAACGGGGAGATCACCGGCGCAATCAGCGCGGACATTGACATCAGCGCCCAGCATCTCGCCGAAGAAGCACTGCGGCAAAGCGAAGAGCGTCTGCACACCCTTTATAATGTTACATCGCAGCAGGCACTGTCGTTCGAAGAGAAGACAGCAGAGCTGCTACAGCTTGGCGCAGATCAATTTGGGCTGCCCATCGGCTCACTCGCCCGGGTTCAGGGCGAACGCTATCAAATTGTTCAATCGGTGTCCCCCGGTGACGTCATCCCGCCCAACACGGAGTATGCAGTGTGCGACACATACTGCGTCGAAGCGCTCAGAATGCTGGATGCAGTCAGTTACGAGGAAGTCGGTACGACCGAGCGGCGGGACACGCCCTGCTACCAGAAGTACGGATTGGAAGCGTATCTCGGGACACCCGTTCGTGTCAACGGCGAGGTTTGGGGCACACTATGCTTTGCCGGACGCCGGCCCCACCCTCGTCTGTTTACGAGCGGCGATCGGGAGCTTTTGCGTCTGATGGCCCAGTGGATTGGCAGCGAGATGGCTCGGCAGCAGGCGGAAGTCGCCATTAAGGAGAGCGAAGAGCGGTTTCGGATTGCGATTGCCTCGATCTCGGAAGGCTTGATTGTCATGGACCGCGACGGTACCGTGACCCTGTGGAACGACAGCGCGGCCCATATTTTAGAGATGACCCGGACCGAGATGCACGGCCTCCGGCCCATAAACCCCGAGTTTGCGGCAGTGCGCGAGGACGGTACCAAGTTCCCGCAAGGCACCTACCCTCTTATGGCGTCCCTGCGCCGAGGGGAAGCCCAGCACGACGTTGTCATGGGCCTGCCGCGTCAGGGCAAACTGCACGGGCGCGGGCCGGGTGAGATGCTGTGGGTATCAGTGAATGCCAAGCCACTCTTTTTGTCGAATGCGCTCGAGCCGTATGCCGTGGTCGCGACCTTCACCGATATTACCGAGCGCCGCCGCTCCGCCGACCAGATTACCCGGCAGATGGTTCAGATTACCGACTATGCCGCCGTGCTTGAAGAGCAGAAAGCCCAGCTTGAAGAAGCGAACCGGCAGCTTGAGCGGCTTGCGCTTGACGACAGTCTGACCGGCCTCGGCAACCGGCGAGCGTTCGAACAGCGCTTGACCCAGGAAGTCGCCCAGGCCCGGCGTTACGACACCCCGTTGTCCGTGCTGCTGCTCGACGTGGACCTGTTCAAATCCTACAACGATACTTTCGGTCACCCGGCAGGCGATGAGGTTCTGCGATTGCTGTCGTGCGTACTGCGCTCGCAGGGAAGGGAAACGGACTTTTTCGCCCGCTACGGCGGTGAAGAGTTTATTATCATTCTGCCCCTCACCGATGCAAATGGCGCGACGGCTCTGGCGGAGCGGCTGCGGACGGTGGTCGAGCGGACATCGTGGCCGCAGCGG
>JAYVVR010000466.1:0-2685 GCA_043786835.1 Armatimonadota bacterium
ACTCACGCTGCCGACCCGGAACCTCGCAAAACTCGCCGCGCTGCCGTTCGTCTCGCACTTGTCGTATGACGGCGAAGTCAAAAAGTGCGACGAGTTCACCGTTGGCAACACCGGGGCGGATGTTGCCTACAACACCTATGGGCTGGACGGAACCGGGGTCACCGTCGCTGTCGTGGACAGCGGCATCGAGGCGAAAAGCATAGACATCCAGAAACAAATCGCCGACCAGACCAGTTTCGTTCCGAATGACACTCACACCGCTGATACCTGCGGTCACGGCACTCACGTCGCCGGCATCATCGGCGGCAACGGCAGCGCGTCAAAAAGCAGAGACTGCTTCCGGTCCTTCTACGGCATCGCACGCAATGTCGGACTGGTCAATGTACGGGTCCTCGACTCAAACGGTGCAGGCAGCGTCAGCAGTGTCCTCGCCGGGATTCAGTGGGTGATTGCCAACAAAAACGCTGATGGGATCGGAGTTCTCAATCTGTCCCTCGGCCACCCGGTCGGCGACAGCTACAAAAATGACCCTCTCTGTCAGGCTGTTGAGTCCGCCTGGAACGCGGGCATCGTTGTCGTCTGCGCCGCCGGCAACAACGGACGCAAAAACACCGTCAGCGTTCCCAGCCTCAACAACGAGGGCTGGGGCACGAACTACGGCTCGATCCAAAGTCCGGCCAACGACCCCTATGTGATTACGGTCGGGGCAACCAAACAGACAGGCAACAACGGCAATAACAACAACGGCAATAGCAATGGCAATGGCAATGGCAATGGCAAGAAAAAAAACGCAGCCGACGTGATTGCGACGTATTCGAGCCGGGGGCCGAGCCGGATGGACCTCATTCTAAAACCGGACATTATTGCGCCGGGCAACAGGGTCATCTCGGTCGTAGCGAAGAACAGCGCCCTGTTCTACTACGACGGCGGGACAAACCAGATTCCGCTGTCCTATTACACGAACAAAGGAAATACGGCGGACCCCTCGAACGCCTACTTCCGGCTGTCAGGCACTTCGATGGCCGCCCCGGTCGTCTCCGGCGCAGCAGCGCTGATGCTCGAGAAGGACCCGTCACTCACGCCCGACACCATCAAAGCTCGCCTCATGGTCTCCGCCGACAAGTGGACCGACCCCGCCGGCAATGCCGACCCACTCACCTACGGCGCAGGCTACCTCAACATCCCGAGCGCCCTTGCCTCCACCGTGACGCCGACACAGTCTGCCCTCAGCCCGCAGCTCACCATTAGTGCGACCGGCGACATTCTCGTCAACACTGGCCTCACGGTTTGGGGCAGCAAAGCGATTTCCGGGGTCGGCACGATCTACGGCAGCAAAGCAATCACCGGGATCAATACGATCTACAGCAGCAAGACCATTTCCGGCGTGAGTACGATCTATAGCAGCAGCGTTTGGGCCGACAAGACACTTAGCGGCTCGTCCAGCACGGCGGTTGACCTGTCGAATGTCGCGATCAACGGCGAATAGCAAGCTGAAGCAAAACGAATGGGGGGCAAGCCGAATGGCCTGCCTCTTTTTTTGCCGACACAAGCGCCACGGGTTGAAACCCAAGGCTGAACAAACCACCGTCGAAGCGACGGAAGTCTCGTATCGTTGGGCGCTACTCTTGTGTCGCCTCGACACTGGTCTATCTGAGCCTCGGGTTTCAACCCGTGGCGCTTTGCTTTACGCGGCCAGCAGGATGGGATTCGAGGCAGGAGAAGCGGCGAGGCGGGCGGCGAGGAAGGCGGACACGCAGGCCGGGTCCCACTGGGTTCCTGCGCCGTCTTCTAAAATCGCCAGCGCACGGACGGCATCCATGCCCTTGCGGTAGGGCCGGTCGGTCGTCAGGGCGCTGTACGCATCGGCGACCGCCATCAAACGCGCCAGCAGCGGGGTTTCCTCGCCGCGCAGGCCGTAGGGGTAACCTTTGCCGTCCCAGCGCTCGTGGTGGTGCCGGATGGCATCGAGGGTCTCTTCCAGGCCGCTCACCGCGCCGACAATCACCGCACCCATCATTGGATGCTGCTTGATGGCTTTATACTCCTCATCGGTCAGCTTGCCAGGCTTTCGCAGGATATAATTCGGGACACCGATCTTGCCGACATCGTGCAGCAGGGCCGCTGTTAGGACCAAATTACAGTCATCATCGCCTAGGCCCATCTCGTGGGCGATTTGGTACGAGTAGGACATGACATCTTCGGAATGCCGGCGCGTGTAGCGATCTTTGGTGTCTACCGCTGTCACCAAAGCGTTCAGCATCGAAAAGTTCGCCATCGAGCAGTTCAGGTGCGCCCGCATCTGGGCGGTCAGCGCGTCCGAAACCCCGCCGCCGTACTTTGTCCGCAGGAGGCGGGCATCCGCCGTTTCCAGGGCGTCTAAACGCCCAGGTCCATCTTCGGGGAACACAGCGACGCCCAACGACAGCGACAGCGGGATCGCGCCGCCTTCGCTGAGGGGCCGGTATTCCAGGGAGTCAAACGCCGCGTCCAAACGCTCGGTGATTTCGGCGGCGGACTCGGCCCCGACCCCTGGCAGCAGCAGGGCAAACTCATCGCCGCCGTAGCGGGCCGCCGTGTCATAGGAGCGGCATGAGCGGGTGATTGCCCGCCCGACCTGCTTCAAGACTTCGTCGCCGACCAGATGCCCGTAAGCATCGTTAAAGAACTTAAAGTTGTCCAAGTCTA
>JAYVVR010000467.1:0-2680 GCA_043786835.1 Armatimonadota bacterium
TGCGATTGACCCCGCTTGGCACCGAAGTGACAGGTACGCTTTCCGAGCCTTTAGCCACAGTGACACGCAGTACGGTAGCGAAGATGCAGATTGGGCCAATGGTCCTTTCCAATGTTTCGGTGATTGCGCCACAACAAAAAGACACCGGGTTTCCGTCACTGCTGGGCGAGAATGTATTAAGCAGCTGCGTCGTGCTTTTCGATTTCGGCCCGCACCGGCTTTATCTGAAACCGGTCCTGCCGCCGGTCAAAGCCAGTGCGAGTGTGCCGGCAGATAGAAAGCTCATCAACTGGGACCGTTTGCGAACTGCACCGGATCTGCCGAGCCTGGAAGAGATGCTTGCAGGCGGCTTTGTGCCGGAGGCCGCAGACACACTCGCGGAGCAGGCAAAACGTTTGGACGCGCCGCTGAGTGATCCTGCGAAAAACGTTGAGCGTTTGGAAAAACTGGCTGCCCTTCGGCAGGCCGGGGGAGACAAACCCGGCGCAAAAGCTGCCTTTGACCAAGCGATTACCGAAGCGGCGGCGGCAGTAAAAGCGCAGCCTGCTGACGGCCCTGTCGCCGGACGCTGGGTGGACGCCTTGGTGCTGGCCGGTAAGTATGAGGACGCGCTGGCGGCGGCGACACTGACCACGCAGCGCCTGCCGCTGTTTGCTCCGGCCTGGCGGCAGCTCGGCGGGGCGCTGACAGCGCGGGTTCTGTCTTTGCTGACGGGCCGGCAGGAGGCACTGACCGAAGCGAAGGCACTAAGGCTCACAATCCCGAAGAGGGCGCCGCTGACCAAAGCTCAGTCCCAGCTTACACTCTCGCTCTTGACACAGGCGCACGCGGCGTTCGACAAATCTGTTGCACTTGCGCCGGCAGATCCGTTGGGTTACCGAGAGCGCGGGGTGTTTTACTTCGTTAGCCGTCTTGCCCCCACTTCTTTGCAGCAGGCAGGTGTCAAAATTACTTTGCCCGCTTCGGAAGTTCCCTCGGTAGAAATGTCGCAGGCGCTGGCTGTCGCCGACTGGCAGCAGTGCGCGGCACTCAGTGCAAGCGATGCGAAGTTCCTGGCAGTGGCTGCATATTTAGACCGGCATATGCTTTTCTTTCACGACCGGCCCTGGCTCGCCGCGCATCTGAAAGGCAGGCTTGCCGTTTCCCTGCCGCCGGAGCTGATGACGGCGGACAAAGCACAGGACCGGCTTGGAGTGCTGACGAAAAGCGCCGATAAAGCCGCCGCGTCGGCTGCCTGGATTGCGCTTGGACAAGTGCAGCTTGTCAAAAGCGAGGTCTCTTCCGATGCCGATCTTTCCTGGCGGCAGGCTGTCGCGCTTGATCCGGCAAACTTCGAGGCGCTTTCCTTGCTGGCACTGCATTTAAAGCAAAACGAAAAATGGGTTGATTTGCAAGGTCTGCTGACCCAGCAGTGCGCCGCGCATGACAGCGTTCCGGTCCGGCTGACACTGGCCGCTTACTTGAACGGCGCGGGCCTGCCTGCCGAAGCCGAAATCCAGGTGCGGGCGGCAGCAGCGCTGGCCCCGGCCAATGCGACTGTGAACTTGGTTCTTGCCGATTTCCTGCTGGCCCGGAGCAATGGAGACCCGGCGGCTTTGGCGGAAGCCAAAACCTGCCTTGATAAAGCGCGTCTTGGCTACAGCGCTTTGGCCGCGCCTGAGCAGAAAGCGACACTAGCAACATCGGAAGCAGTCTGGCTGGCGCTTGACCATGACCCGACGGGCGCTGAAAGAAAGCTGGAAGAGCTTGCGCGGGCGCAGCCAAACTGCACCCAGGTCCGCGAAGCACTGGCCGCCCTTCTGCCGTACTAAAAAGAGCGAGTCGTATTTCTTGGAAACGACCAAAGGAACCTTGAATGTCTGCCCTACAAAACCCTTTTTTGACGCCGGAACGCTATCTTGAGATCGAACGCGCCGCCGAGTTTAAGAGTGAGTATTACGCCGGTCAAATGTTCGCGATGGCGGGCGCTAGCCGCGCTCATAACTTGATTGTGGCAAACGCCGTCGGCGAGATTCGCAGCCGCCTGAAAAGTACGCCCTGCGAAACCTACCCCAGCGATATGCGGGTTCTAGTGTCGGCGGCAGGGCTGTACACTTATCCCGACATCTCGGCGGCCTGCGGGGAGCCGGAATTCCTAGACAGTACAGTGGATGTTTTGCTGAACCCGGTCGTCATTGTCGAGGTGCTCTCGGATTCGACGGAAGCTTATGACCGGGGGGCAAAGTTTGCGCGGTATCAGTGGCTGGCTTCCTTGAAGGAGTATGTGCTGGTGTCGCAGAACGCGCCGCAGGTTGAGACCTATTTGCGCCAAACCGGCGGAACGTGGCTTTATTCGCGTGTGAATGGTCCGGACGTGGAGCTGAGACTCCAAACGCTCTCCTGCCGGTTGCCGCTGTCGGAACTATACGACCGGGTAACGTTTGCATCGAACGGAACGGGTACAATCAAAACACGTACTACCGAGGCGGGAGAACACAGCTAATGGCAGAGATAACAAAAGCGCCCTGGCAGGTAAAAGATGAGCTGATTGAGCAGCCGAGCTGGGGCGGGCGCTATATTGTGGATTTAAAGGGGCTGAAAGACGACCCGGCGTGGACGGGCAAAAAAGTCGGGCAGTCGTATGAGCTGGCGAAAGCATCGGTGCTGATTGACCCGAACGGCGGCAAAGAAGTGGCGCTTC
>JAYVVR010000468.1:0-2680 GCA_043786835.1 Armatimonadota bacterium
GGCAGGTTCCCGAGGGTACAGACAAACGCCCCCCGATGCTCGACTTTGCGAGCAGCAGGGGGCGGGGGAACATTGGGAGTGGCTGGTTTTAGGAGTGGCTAGTTCGCGCAGACGCCGTACCCGTTCACGCCGGTCGAACCTAGCGTCGCGCCGATGGTATTGTTCAAATCTAGGCCGGCTTGCAGGTCTTCGGCCTGCGTGTCGGCGTATTTCTGGTTTGGCGAAAGGCCGTAATACTTGACATGCCCGTCCACGAAGGCGAAGTTGTTGCCACCGCTGTGACGGACCGAGATATCATCGCCTTTGGCCGTGCCCGTGTTGCCGAAGTTGAAGTTGCCGTCGTTCGCGGACCCATTGGGGCCGCCCGTCGTCTCTTCGCAGAACAGCATGATGTTCGAGGGGCTGTCGAAGTTCGCGATGCTCTTGCCGGGATAAAGGCCGGGGTACATCTTGTCGTAGGAAGCCAGGCAGGAGTTCATCTCGTAGGAGTTCCCGCTCCTCTGCCCGGCGCTGTCATCGGGGCAGACGAAAACGCCCGTGCTTTTGATGAACGGATAGAGGCTGCCCTGCGCGACTTGATAGGTGGTCGGGCTATAGGCAGAGTAGTAGAGCCAGCCGCCCGGCGTGTTCACGCCGTTGTTGCCGTAGGTGATGCCCGGCATCATCTCATCGCTGTCCTGAGTGTACTGCGTAACGGCCAGGCCAAGCTGCTTCATGTTGCTGGCGCAGGAGATGCGCCGGGCGTTCTCGCGGACCTTCTGAAAGACGGGAAGCAGGATCGCCGCGAGAATCGCGATGATAGCGATGACGACGAGCAGCTCGATCAGGGTGAAGCCGCTTTTGTAGGTATTCTGTTTCGCCTGGAGCATGCTTAGTCCTTTTGGTATGAAAAATAAACAGCGCCTGCATCGCGACAAGTCATATGGGGGGGGTTACTAGCCGAATACCAAGAGCCGCCGGGGCTTCCTACTAGCTCGGACGCACCCAGCGGGAGAATGTTCAGAGACACTCCTCAGTGTAGACCCTCTTTTACCATGGGGAGGATGTGGAAGCCATCGGGGTTCGTCGTCCGTGACGCATAAGTCGCGCCCTTATCAGCCATACTTATCGTCGCATGCGTAAACCGCCGCAGCTGTCCGATAGGGATTCGGATCAAGCCGGCTGTTTGGAAGCGGCCCTCGTGGTTGTTGGTGGCAACGACGGTCGGGGCCGGGTCAGGCGTGATGATAGGCGTCTTCTCGATGAAGGCAGGCGCTGAGAGCACTGGATTGTGTGGGGCCTCAGCGACGACAACATTGGTCTTCTTAGGCTCGAGCTTGACGGCGGGCGCCCTATGCGTCTCAGTTGAAGGGGCCGCGCCTTTGTTCGTCGCCATCATCTCAGGACGCAGCTTCCGTGGGGCGGACTTCTTGAATATCACGGGCGATGACTTGGGCGACGCTATGACAGGCGCGGCGTCGGCCAGCATCCTGGTATCGCTCTTCGCCTTGACATGCGGCTTTACTGTCACTGGCTCCGGCGCTGCCTGGTCCGGCTGGTTTCGGGCGACCAAATTCGGGTCAACCGGGGCCAGTCTGGGGGTAACAAACGGATGGCGCATGATGTGCATCTTGACGCCGAGAGGAACCGACCTGACAGCGGGCGTCGAAGAGCTGGTGGACGGCACAACGGCGACCTTCGCCGGTGCCGTCACGACGGGGCTGTTCGCGGCGGAGTGGTTTACAGCGGCCTGCGGCGTCTGCGTGTGCAGCAGGCCATAGCTGATGATGCCCAGCAGCGCCACCGAGGCGGCGGCGGCATAGACAGGGCGCAGTGTGAAGGAGCGGCGCACGGTGAACGAGACGGGAACCGGCGCGGCGGACGAGGCGGCGATAGCAGCAGCGATGCGGGCGCGCAGGTCGGCGGGCGGCGACACAATTGGGCGCGAGGCCAGGGCGCGCTGGGTCGCACGCATCCAGGCCAGCGACTCGCGGCAGGCATCGCAGCCGGGCAGATGCGCTTCCACGCGCTGCGCTTCCTCGGCAGACGCCATGCCGTCGGCGTGCAAAGACAGCAGCGGGTCAATCGTTCCGCAGTCGTCCGGATTCATCGGCAGGGTCCGTGTCCAAAAGATCCAGTTCATTGGGAAAATTCGTGCCTTTCCGCGCGCAAATTGCATCTACACACTGAGACAGCCAGGCGGGTCGAATGTTTCGGGAATTTCGGCTCGATTTCGGCGTCGATTCGGGTAGGATAGTCCTATTATGGCAGATCGAAAGCAAAGTCCAGAATTTCTTGGGGGCGTACCGAAGTTTAACTCCGTCGGCCGGGACACGCGCACGGGGGGAAGCGCGGAAGAGCCGGTGGTTCCAGTCAATCAGAGCGGGCACTGGCTGCGGGTCTCGGGCATCGTCCTGGCGGTACTTCTGCTGGCAGCACTGCTGTTTTACCTGAACGACCGGAACCTGGGCCGAACAAACGTGCAGCCGATGCACGGCGGCCGCATGGTTTCCCCGGACGTGGACAAGCCGGCGACGGATCCGAATCTCAAGTAGGACCTCAAACTAATGACCGCCCCCACTTCCAGCACCGGACCCGGCGGCGAGGCCGGTCGGGTGCGCTGCCTTTACTGCGGCGCGAATAACTTCCCCGCGTCCGCCGCCTGCTGGCAGTGCGGGCGGCCACTGAAGGCTGCCTCCAC
>JAYVVR010000469.1:0-2676 GCA_043786835.1 Armatimonadota bacterium
CCCAGCGCCGAAACCAGCGCACGGACATCTTCCATGCGCGTCTTTGCATCGTACCCGGAGATCGGCTTGTCCGAGTCCCCGCAGCCGCGCAGATCCGGCGCGACGACAACGTACCCCGATGCCGCAAGTGTCGGCAGCACCCGCCGCCAGGCATGGTTTGTTTCCGGCCACCCGTGCAGGAGCAGCGCCGTCGGCCCGCCGTCGCCCGCACAGACATAGCGCAGCCGCAGCCCATTATGGAGGCGGACAAAACCGCTGTCAGCATGGGACATAGGTATTTCCTCTGAGTAAGATTAGCAGCATCAATAGAATCCCGCCGCGTTGGTCCCGCCCTGAAGAGCAGGTCTGTGGGCGCGGATGTCAGCCGCCCTGGGGGCGGAAATGCTATGTAATTACGGCTTTTTGCTTTCCCGATCGCAGACCGTTTGGCCGAAGGCCCACAGACCTGCCCTTCAGGGCGGAACCAACGCGGCGAGACTTCTCATGGCCTGCTTCAGTCGCATAAACACAAAAAGCGCACGGGCAGACTTTCCAGCCCACCCGTGCGCCTTCGCATTCGACTTACTTCTTTGCGTAGTCTGCGTTGAGCTGAATGAAGCTCTTCCACTGATCCGGGACTTCGTCTTCCATGAAGATCGCGTCTACCGGGCATTCCGGCTCGCACAGGCCGCAGTCAATACACTCGTTCGGGTCAATGTAAAGCTGGTCTCCGGCTTCGTGGATGCAGTCTACAGGGCAGACGGCAACACACGATTTATCTTTGACGCCGATACACGGCTCGGCGATTATATAAGGCACGGTCAGGTTCCTCCACAGTTCTAAACACACAACTTTTACTCTCTCTATTATACACAAACGGCGAGCGAAATAGCAAGACCAAACGCCGGTCAAAAATCAGCTTGACAGTTTGCCTGCTTCTGTGTTATGATGGCACGTGGCTTTTGCTGTATTTTTGGCCGCTAGCACGTGTGCCGTTTTATTGGCAATGATGCCACTTTTGTCGGCTGACTAGAAAGAATCTCTCATGACAGCACCACGCAAAACTTCTCTTGCCGGGCAGATTGCCCTGACGGCGCTTGTTCTCGCCGCCGCGATGCCCCGCCCCGCCGCCGCCCAGGTCACCATCACGTCCGTTGTCACCGGGACCGCGCCGAGCGCCTCGGCAAACGCGGACATTCAGAACGCGCTGAACTTTCTCGCCACCGACTTTGCACCCAACGGCACGGCGACATTCAACATGACCGCCTCCATTCAATGGGCCGATTTAGGCTACTCGTCCGGCGGCGGCTACGCGCTCGGCGGCAGCTATGCCGGGCCGAGCTTGTACCAGACGCACAGCGACGTTCTCTACATCAATCCTCTCGACCGGTACCTGTACGGCGCGGCCAGCACGGTCAATACCAGCGGCAATTACGCCGACTTCACGATTGAGCTGAACAGCAATCCGCAGGTTCCCTGGAATTACACGCTGTCCACTCACTCGGGCGGCGGTTACAGCCTCGCCAGCGTTCTGTACCATGAGTCTATCCACTCGATGGGCTTTGCGGCGTTCAACCAGGCAGACGGCAACTATGACTTCGGCGGCTACGGCGGCAGCGGCCCGCTCGACCCGACCCTCTGGGATACCAAGCTGTACGACGGCACCACCAACAAGTCCTTTATCACCGACACGGTGGCCCAGCGCCAGGCCGTCATGGTCAGCGGTGATGGGAACGGCAGCAACAGCAAGCTCTTCTTTGCCGGCGCGAATGCTCTCTCGATTATTGGCGGCAAAGGTGTCGGGATGTACGCTCCCAGCACCTTCCGGCCCGGCTCCAGCGACGGCTCGCACATCGCCTCCGACCAGCCCGACGGCGGCGGCCTGCTGTACTACGCGACCAGCGGCGGCACCTACAATATCCCCTCCCCGCTCGAGCTTGCCATGATGCAGGACATCGGCTGGAAGACCACCAACGGCAACGCCTCCGCCGCCCCCGAGCCGGGCCAGATCGCCGTTCTCAGCCTCGCCGCCTTCGGCATCCTCGGCCTGACCCTCCGCGCCCGCAAGCGCAAAATGGGCGCCGTCTAGTCCGTTCGAAGTCAAAGGCCGCCGGCACTCTGCCGGCGGCCTTTGGTTTGTGTGAGGGCAAGCAGGAAAAAGGCGAACACAAACAGGGAAGGGCGAACATGGACAAAGAGGGCGAACACAAGGTTCGCGCCCTACATCCGTATTGGCCCCGTAGGGGCGAACCTTGTGTTCGCCCTTCTCATCCTATGCCCTTCTCATCCTATGCCCTCCTTCTGTACGACTGCTCTGGTGCTGACGGCCTTTGTCTTGGCTGACGGCTTTTGTCTTGGCAATTTAGCGCATCAGACCGCGCAGAAGCAGTGCCCAGACAGCTTCAAACTCGGCGTCAATCGTCGGCGAGGCCCACTCGGACGCATGAACCGGATTGTGGAACCGGGAGGTTGCACTCAGCACGGCCCAGGCCGCTGTTTTTGGGTCTCGGGCGGCAAACTCCCCCCTCACCACCCCATCCGCGATGACCTGCTCGATCTGCCCTGCCAGCGCGGCGACATGCGCCCCGACAACGCCTCGGACTTCGACGGCAAGCTGGTAATACGCCGCGAACAGCTCCGGGTCATCCAGCGCTTTGACACGCTTGCGGGTAATCAGCGTGTCCAGCCACCGGCGCA
>JAYVVR010000470.1:0-2675 GCA_043786835.1 Armatimonadota bacterium
GATGGCCGCCGCCCCAATGTCATTGCCGACGCGCTTTCGGGCCTCTGCGGCACCCAGTTTGTCCCAAAGCCGACCCGCTTGCGCTCCCGCCAGCGCTGGATTGCGTATGGGGCTGTCCCGAAAGGCACGGTTACGGTCAACGACGGTGCGAAACAAAGCATTCTGAGTGGCGGTGGCAGCCTTCTTCCCGCCGGAATTACGGCAGTCACGGGGCATTTTGCGCCGGGTGATCTGGTGCGTCTCACCGGCACCAACGGCGAAGTGTTCGCGCAGGGCTTTGTGCATTACAGTCACTGGCAAGTCGTCAAAATCATGGGCTGCCGCACCGACGAAATCCTGCCGCGTCTCGGCATCAAGCTAAACGACGAAATCATACACCGAGATAATTTGGTGCTGGACGTGTGAAAGAGCGAACAGGAATAAGAAGGGCGAACCTTGTGTTCGCCCTTGTTTATTCTGGCTTATCATGCCCTTGCTTGACAACCTCCCCCCATTCGGCTAGAATAACTGCCATGAACATGTCCCCCAATAATGCGGCAATCCAGGAAGTCGAAGACAAAGGCCGGGACGCGAGAGCGGCGGCACGGATACTTGCGAC
This sequence comes from Armatimonadota bacterium, assembly GCA_043786835.1. Lineage (GTDB taxonomy): Bacteria > Armatimonadota > Armatimonadia > Armatimonadales > Capsulimonadaceae > JANXMY01. Next base: position 599 of record JAYVVR010000470.1, read on the forward strand.
CGCCGGAACCATTGCCAAAAACGCGGCGCTAATGGCAATGGTTGACGCGCTTCAAGATTCGGAAGACGCGATTATTGACGCCAACTCGCGCGATCTCGCCGCCGCGCGAGACAAAGGCATGACGGCACATTTAGTGGAGCGGCTGACCCTGAACTCAAAACGTATCGCCGATATGGCGACGGGTTTGCAGCAGGTCGCGGCCCTCCCGGATCCTCTCGGCGCGGTACTGTCAGGCTGGCGTCGTCCGAACGGCTTGCAAATCACGAAAACCCGCGTCCCGCTCGGCGTCATCGGCATCATCTACGAAAGCCGCCCGAATGTGACGGTAGATGCCGCCGCCCTCTGCCTGAAGTCTGGCAACGCTGCCCTTTTGCGCGGCGGCTCTGAAGCCATCCACTCCAATATCGCCCTGGCCCGTGTGCTGCAAAACGCTCTCGAAAGTGTGAGCCTGCCGCGCACGGCAATCCAGCTTATCGAGAACACTGACCGGGCCGCCGCCCGGCGCTTGATGACATTGAACGGGTTTGTAGACTGCTTGATTCCGCGCGGCGGCGCGTCGCTGATTAAAACGGTGGTCGAGAACGCGACTGTCCCCGTGATTGAAACTGGAACCGGCAACTGCCATATTTACGCCGACAAAGACGCCGATTTGGATATGGCGCTCGAAATCACGCTGAACGCCAAAGTTCAGCGGCCTTCCGTCTGCAACAGTGCCGAGACACTTCTGGTCCATCAAGACATTGCTGCCGCATTTCTGCCGCAGGTCGGCCAAAGACTGGCCGATGCCGGGGCTGAGCTTCGCGCTGATGACCGCGCCCGCGTGTATTTGCCCAACGCGGCCCCGGCAACCGAAGAAGACTGGTACACCGAGTACAACGCGCTCATACTCGCCGTCAAGGTCGTCGGCAGCTTGGACGCCGCTGTCAGCCATATCAACACTTATGGAACGCAGCATTCGGAAGCGATTATCACCGGAAACTACGCCGCCGCCCAGGCGTTCATCGACGGCGTCGACTGCGCCGCTGTCTATGTCAACGCCTCGACCCGCTTCACCGACGGCTTTGAGTTCGGATTCGGCGCGGAGATCGGCATCTCGAACCAGAAGCTCCATGCCCGCGGCCCAATGGGATTGGAAGAGCTGACGACCTACAAATACGTCGTGCGCGGCAGCGGGCAAGTTCGACAGTGACAGGAGCAGGCACTTGAATCCATTGACACCGAATAACGTTCCTGACCCGAACACGGGAGCGTAGCCCCCGCCGCCGACCGGATAGATTCAGACAGCCCCGCCGCTCGCGTACTGCCCGTTTAATCGTATTCATATCTGTGCCACACCATTAAAGTTTAATTCATGCAGCGACTAGGAATTATGGGCGGGACATTTGATCCCATTCACTACGGGCATCTGCTGATGGCGGAGGAGGCGCGTCAGGCGTTTGCCCTCGACGAAGTTGTCTTTGTGCCGAATGGCCGGCCCGCACACAAAAAAGCCTATTTAGTCTCGTCGCCCGAGGAACGCTATGCGATGACGCTTCTTGCGACTGGCTCCAATCCGTGCTTCTCGGCGTCGCGGATCGAGATTGAGCGGCCCGGCCTATCGTATACTATTGATACACTGCGCGAGTTTCGACGTCTGTACCCGGAGCTTGATGCGCTCTATTTCATCACTGGAGCCGATGCAGTCTTGGAGATACTCACCTGGCATGAGTATGAGAGGCTGGTGTCGGAGTGCCAGTTTATCGCCGTCACGCGCTCTGGCTTCGTGCTGGACCGGCTGCGAGAGCTTGTTGACGCGGCATTTCTTGACCGCGTTCACTACCTGCCGATCCCGAATATCGAAATCTCGTCTACCGACATTCGGCGGCGGGTCCGCGAAGGCCGATCCATTAAGTACCTGACACCGGAGCCGGTCGAAGCCTATATCCGGCAGCAGGGCCTCTACCGATTTTTGCCAACGTCTGAGGAATTATGACAGAAGAAATTATGCCCGTCGACTGCGAACGACAATTAGCCCTCGCCCGGCGGCAGCTTGAAGCCGTTCAGCAGGTGAGCGCGGCGCTGTATTCCATCACCGATA
>JAYVVR010000471.1:0-2666 GCA_043786835.1 Armatimonadota bacterium
GGCTTCGAGCAGTGCGTCGTGTCGGTCGCCTGGGCGGACTACGCGCCCGACGTCACTATGGGCGATGTCAAGTTTGGCTGCATTGGGGAGATCAAAAGCGATGACTTGTTCTGGGCCGAGCGCGGCCACGGCGCACACTGGATCGGGCCGGACGGCTCCGAAAAAGCGCCGCGCCTTCTGCCGGTCACGGAGTTCGCCAAAGCGCCCTTGACATTTGAGGTGGTGGCGCGGCCTTTCGAGTGGATCGGCAAAGCACTTGGGGAGATCGTAGATGCGTCTTCAATGACCGGCGGCTGCTTTTTGTTCAACTCGACGGCGTTTTCGCTGACCCGTCTCCTGACCGGGCAGCTTGCGGCGTCCATGGACATTGGAAATAGAATACTGCGCGATTACCCGGCGTCCCGCACACGCTTCTTGGAACTCGGCTTCGGCCATCCTATCGGCCTGTTTCCCTACGACATCGCCGCCGCCGCGCTGATCGCCCAGGAAGCCGGCGCAGTTATCACGGACGCTTACGGCCAAAGCTTAGACACCACGCGGCTGCTGGACACGACCGAAGCGAATTTACAAAGCATTTTAGGGGCCTCGAACCCGGTACTCCACGCGGCATTAGTCGCCGCGCTGGACCGTGGCATCGGACGCCTCAATATTAGACAGGAAAACGAATGAACAAGGTGCAAAGAAGCGGAGTGTGGCTGGGGCTAACCCTGGCCGGAGCGTATTGGGGCTGGAAAAATCAGCGACTCTTTGTCGTGCATGATGTTACGACCGGCGAAAGCGCGGCGTATCCGGTACTGCGATCGCGGGTCTATTACGCCGAGATGGGCCGGGCAATGGCGGCAGGAGAGCAGGCGATTTCGCGTCTGCCGGGCTGGGAACTCATTTCTCGTGACGCCGAAAACGACATTTTGGAGGCGTCGGTCAAGTCTGCGCTCGGCACCGACGATGTGACGGTCTACTTCTTTGCACTCGGCCACGGGCAGCTACGGATGACGATCCGGTCGCGCACCCGCAGCGAATGGGGCGATTTCGGCCGTAATGCTGCCCATATCTTGCAGCTTCAAGGAGCAATGGACGACCGGCTGAACACAGACGCGGCGTTTTAGGATAAGAACCCCTCCCGCCTTGCTCCGCAGGGTCCCTCCCCTGTTAGGGAAGGGTTAAGAATAACCAAGAGGGCGCAGCAAGCAGCGGCCCTCCATTCTTGTCCGAAAACTCTGGCCCTTCCCTAACAGGGGAGGGACCCTGCGAAGTGAAGAATGAACGAAGCAAGGCGGGAGGGGTTCCTAACGGGAGGGGTTCTTGTCCTAACGAGGGAGGTTACTCCGCCAGCTTCAGCAGGGACTGAGAGGCGGCGTACTGCGCCTGCGGATTGGCGCTTTTTGACAGCCCTTGCAGGGCGGTCAGTACCGGGGCGGACTTCGTGCCGATCTCGCCGAGCGTCACTGCCGCCCAGGTCTGCGACGGCGCGTTCCCGGTTGCGATTGTCTGAGTCAGACGCGGGACGACATCCGACTCGGCAAGCGCTCCCATGCGGGCGAGCGTTTCGGCGGCGTTAAACGGCATTGGGGTCGGCAGCGACAGCGCGGCGACCAGCGCGGGAATGGCCGGCTTGGCAAGAGCCGGCGTCAGCAGCGCGGTCTGAGCGGTGGAAGAGACGACGCCATCAGGGTCCCCAAGCGCTTTGACTAGCGTGGGAATGACCGATGGGTCTCCGCTCCGGCCCAGCCCGACGACTGCGCTTTCGCGCACGGCATTGGGGGTTGAAAGTGACTGGAACACCTGGGTCAACGAGGCGACCGCCGCCGGAGTGCCGATGCCGCCGAGGGCCTGAGCCGCCGCCGCACTCTTGAGTGCCCCGCCGAGTGTCAGCGCCTTTGCCAGCGGGCCGACTGCCGGTACGCCGGATGCTTGCAGGCCCGAGGCCGATGCATCGCGCACCTGGGCGTCAAAGTCTCCCAAACCCGTTACCAGCGTTCCAATTGCCGTCGGCGTGGCGTACTGCCCGAGGGCCAGCGCGGCCTGAGCGCGAGACTCGCTTTCGGCACCGACGTTTCCCAAAATCCCGCGCAGGGTCGGCTCGGCGCTTTGGACAGCAGGCAGGTCGGCGTTTGCTTTTGCCAGCGCGGTTTGGGCCGCCATCTTTGCCGCCGGGTCTTTCGCCGCAAGGACTCCGTCTTTGGCGGTCTGCACGGATTTGACTACCGAAAGCACTGTATCGGCGAGGGCGACCTGAGCGAGACGCTGTACTGACGGCTGCGCGGTCTGACCGGCGATCTTGGTCAGCTCGGGCAGGCTCGACGGCGAAGCGATCGCATCAAGCACACCCACCATCTGCTGGCGGAACGCAATATCGTTTGCCGCCGCCGGGTCTTCCAGATGAGCCACAATCAGCGGCACGGATGGGGCACCGATTTTTTGCAGGGCGGCGATCGCTGAGTCTTGCGCGGCGGTATTGCTCAAAACAGTATCCACGGCAGACGCTGTTTTCGCGCCGCCGATCTGGCCCAGCACATCCACCGCCGCGCCGCGAATGTCCGGATCGCCATTGGAGAGCCGCGAGACCACAGCGTTTAAATTGGCGTCACTTTTGCCGGCAAGCGCGGTCAGCCCGGTTTCGGCGGCCGGCTTGATGCCGACGCCGCTGTCTTTACAGATGAGAAATA
>JAYVVR010000472.1:0-7593 GCA_043786835.1 Armatimonadota bacterium
CTTAGGATGCTTTGCTGCTTTAGGCAGCAAAAAGAAGGGAACCGCTTGCAGGCGGCCCCCTTCTTCTTACCGAACCTTAAAACCTGAGGGCTTTAAGAAGTCGGAGAATCGCAGCGATTATAGAGAAAACCGCTGCGATGGTTTGAGCGACGGGACGCATCTTGACGAAGGCCCGACGCAGTTTACTGGGCATAAGGATCACCTCCCTTCTGCCCAAGTTGGGAAAGACAGCCTTCCTGGGGCTGTCTTTTCTACTGTACCTCTTTTCGGTGGCTGTCTGTCTATTTGACAATTCCCGTCAAAAATGCTATCCTTTGGCAAGGCCGCTCTTATGACACAGCCACTCAGTAAATCTTCCCTCGGCACGTTTTCCCTGGTTCTGCACTCTCACATCCCCTACGTTCTCGCGCACGGGCGCTCGCCCCACGGCACGGACTGGCTTTCGGAAGCTGCCGCTGAAACCTACCTGCCCCTGCTGAATACCTGCCGCAGACTGATTTCCGAGGGCATCTCGCCCAAAATCACGCTCGGCCTCACCCCTGTTTTGGTGGAGCAGCTTGCCGACGAAAGCTTCAAAGACGAGTTTTCGAGTTACCTGCGGGGCAAAGTCGAAGCCGCGTCGGCAAACGGCGAGCAGTTCAAGCAGGAAGGCAACTACCACCTGGCCTATCTTGCGCGGTATTGGGAAGAGTGGTACGACAAAACACTCTCGGACTTCGAAAGCGTTTACGCGCGCGACCTGGTCGGGGCGTTCCGTGCGCTCCAAGACGCCGGGCATTTGGAAATTATCACGAGCAGCGCGACCCACGGCTATTCGGCGCTTTTAGCGCAAGACACCAGTATCCAAATGCAGGTCAAGACCGGCATTCAAGCGTACGTGCGGCACTTCGGACGCAAGCCGCGCGGTTACTGGCTGCCCGAATGCGCGTACCGCCCTCGCTACCGCTGGTCGCCGTCGGTGACTGTCCCCGATGTTGACTATGAGCCGATCTTACGCAAAGGCACCGACGAGTTTCTCGCCGAAAACGGCATTGATTACTTTTTTGTCGAAGGGAGCCTGCTGCACGGCGGCGAAGCGCTCGGCGTGTATGCCGACAAGTTTGGGCCGCTTAAGGAGCTGTACAAGCAGTTTCAGAAAGAGACCGTCGAAGTCAAGTACCGGCCCTACACGACGTACCGGCCCTATTTGGTAGGCCCGATTGCCGTCTTCGGGCGCGATGCTGCCACCGGACAGCAGGTTTGGAGCGGCGAAACCGGCTACCCCGGCGACGAATGGTACCTAGAGTTCCATAAAAAGCTTGTTCGCACCGGCGAAAAGTCGCTGGGCCTGCGCTACTGGCGCATCAGCGAAGGCAAAACCGATTTTGACGCGAAATCACCCTACGCCCCGCACCAGGCCGAGGAGCGCACCGCCGTTCATGCCGCCCATTTCGCTGGGCTGGTCAAAGAAACACTGGCCGCGCAGAATGATCCCAATGCCATTATCACGTCGATCTACGACACCGAGCTGTTCGGTCATTGGTGGTTCGAGGGGCCGCAATTCTTGTATCATGCCCTAAAAGCCATTGCCCAGGACCCCGAAATCACGCTCCAAACCGTGAGTGAGTATTTGGACGCGCATCCCGCGACTTTGCCCATCACTCTGCCTGAAGGCTCCTGGGGCGAGGGCGGGTTCCACTACATTTGGCTGAACGAGCAGACCGCCTGGTCATGGAAGCTGGTCTACGAAGTCGAAGCCGAGATGTCTGCACTGGCCCGCGATTTTGGCGACAGTGCTGCCGCCGCGCCGATCTTAAAGCAGGCCGCCCGTGAGGCTCTGCTGCTGATGGCGTCCGACTGGCAGTTCTGCATTTCGACCGGCGGCGCAAAAGACTACTCCGAAGTGCGTCTGAGAAATCACTACGACAGCTTTCAAGCCCTCGCTAAACTGACTCGCCGCGCGGCATTGGGAGAAACCCTGTCTGTCGGCGACTGGAAGAACATTGCTGAATGCGAAACTCGCGACAGCGTCTTTCCCGACATCGAGCCAAGCTGGTTTGCGGCTTTGGATCACCCGGCAGAGCAGAAATTATGAGCGATCGTCCCTATCATCAAAGCCTGCGGCTGAGGAACTTCACGGCATTTGCTGCCGCCGAGTTTGAGTTCGTCCCCGGCGTCAATGTTTTTGTCGGCGAGAACGGTACCGGGAAAACGCATGTAATGAAGGCACTTTACACCGTACAACTCGCGCAGTCGCGTGAACTAAGTGATGTTCGCACTATTCTGGAAGATTTGTTTCAAACCAAAGATGCTGTTGATGTCGTTCGGTTGGGGACCGGTAAAACTGCGATTGCTGATGTTAGCGGGCGCTATGCAGGATTACTATGGGGTTATTCGGGACAGCGCAATTTTTACGCGGTTAGCTCTCCCAGTGAGACATATAAGCCCGAACGCCCTGTCTTCATCCCCGCCATTGACATGATGGGGCATACAAAAGGCTTTACGGAAGCCTATGATGAAGTGCGCTTAGACTTTGACTTGACCTGCCGCGACGTTGTAAACCTGCTGCGACTGGAACGCAAGAATGGCACAGGCCATAGGGTTGCACCAATGGACGAGCCGTTGGCGCGTCTCTTGAACGGCGAGATTGAACGCGATGACGCGGGCCGCTTTTATCTCGTCTCCAAACAAGGTCGCCTGCCGATGCCGATGGTTGCCGAAGGGCTGCGGAAGATTGCGACGCTGGTACAACTTGAGCGGAACGGCTGGCTGGTTACGGGAACAACGCTGTTCTGGGATGAGCCGGAAGTCAACCTCAACCTAATTCTGATGGGCGAGATAGTCAGCGCGATTTTGGCGCTCACACGTCGCGGCGTTCAAGTGTTTCTCGCGACACATAGCTACGTCATCCTAAAAGAGCTTGATTTGCAAACGAAAAGAGAAGACACTGCCCGCTACTTCGCATTCCAGCCGGGCGCTGACGGCACCACAGTAATGGCAACCGAAGACTTGTCGCTGCTCGCGCCGAACCCGATTTTGGATGAATACGCCTCGCTGTACGACCGTGAGCTGACACGCGCCACCGGAAGGAACCGTCAAGGTGAGCGTATTCGTTGAGAGCAACATCGAGTTCGACTTCACCCGTGCCGTCAGTGCTGTGCAGCATGATAAGCCGGCGCCCGGTCATGGCAACAGCGCTTGGAAAGGCATAGACTTCTGCATTCAAGACGGTCAGGAACAGCTTTGGCTGGAAGTCAAAAGCTGGGACCCATCCCATATCGCGCCGATGAGACGGGGCGGCAGCCGCCGGTCGTTTTTGTGCAAGATGAAAAGCAGAGCGTTCACGGCAGAAATTCTGCTCAAGTTTTTGGGGACGACAGCATTTCTCGCTTGGACCAATAACTTTACGCTCGCGCAGACCGCTTACGTTCTATTGTTTCAGCCGCCGCGCCCTCTCGACGCGGCGCTATTGGTAACATTCCAATCCCGGATTGCGTCGCGGATTTCACGCCCTAAAATATGGCACGAGCCGATTTTCGTTGCTGTGCTGAATCTTGCCGAATGGAACCAGCGCTATCCAGATCACCCAGCTCGTACTCTCTAGACCATGGAAACTGCGGTATTGCCTTTGCCTCTTGCCATTCTTGACATATCGCACTCCGGGTGGGGTGTCGCCGCGAAGCTAGCAGCGCCTATGGCTGACATGCGGGCGTATATTGTGGTGCTGCCGCAGACCCGTAGCAGGCGCGAACAGCCGGAGGCTTGGTATAATGTAGACTGGGCATTGCGGAACCCGCGTTTTGTGCTCCGCAATCCGGCCTCGATTACCGGGTATGAGGTTCGTTATATCGCCCATAAGACCGAATACAACGAAGAGTGGGGTTATGATACGGACACTGTGCTGGCCGACAAAACGATGCGCATTCGGCGAGTGTTCATACAGGCCGAAAGCGAGATTGAGACAGCGCTTCTGCCCTGGCTGACAGATTTTTCACTGCTCCGCCACCGGCTGGAGTTCAGCAACAGCAGTTTGCTGAACTGTTTGGAAGACTGGGAAATCGAGCAGTCGGAACAATATCCGCATCTTTGGGAATAGCAAGCGAACAAAGTAAGCAAATCAACGCAGGGAACGTGAAGGAGAGTAACCGATGAAAGCTGTTGTCATGGCGGGCGGAGAAGGAACGCGGCTTCGTCCGCTCACGTCGTCCCGCCCCAAGCCACTTGTCCCTATTTTAAACAAGCCCTGCATGCAGCACACGATTGAGCTGCTAAAGCGCTACGGTATCACGGATATTGTCGTGACGCTTTACTATCTCGCCGACGAAATCGAAGGCTACTTTGGGGATGGCTCGGAGCTTGGCGTCAACCTGATTTATACGGTCGAAGACACGCCGCTCGGCACGGCGGGCAGCGTCAAAAAGGCTGAAGAGTATCTGAAAGACGATACGTTTATTATTGTGTCGGGCGATGCACTGACCGATTTAGATGTGGAAAAAGCGCTGGCGTTCCATAAAGAGAAGGGGTCCGTGGCGACACTTGTCTTGCAGCATGTGGATAACCCATTAGAGTTCGGCGTTGTGATTACCGATGACAACGGGCGCATTCGGCGCTTTCTCGAAAAACCGAGCTGGGGCGAAGTGTTCTCAGACACCGTCAATACCGGCATGTATATTCTGGAGCCGTCCATCTTCGAGTACATGCAGCACGACAAGAGCTATGACTGGTCGCAGGATATTTTTCCGCAGATACTCGCCGAAGAAAAGCCGATGTTCGGGTATGTGCTGGGCGAATACTGGACCGATGTGGGTTCTTTGCAGCAGTACCGGCAGGCGCAGTACGAGATGCTCGGCGGTATGACCAAGCTGCCGATTGAAGGCCGGCGCGAAGGCGGCGACATCTGGATCGGCACGGGGACCGAAATTGACCCGAACGCCCGGATTATCGGGCCGGTCTGTATCGGCAAAAACTGCCGGATCAAAGCCGACGCCCATATCGGGCCGGACACGGTCATCGGCGATAATTGTTTAATCGAAGAAGGTGCGACCCTGCAGCGCGCGATTGTTTGGGATTCCAATTATATCGGTGCCCGGTCGCGGCTGACCGGCTGCACGGTCTGTTTCCGGTGTACGATTAAAGAAGATGTGGATGTTCAGGAAGGCGCGGTTGTCGGCGACCGCTGCCATATCGAAGCAGGTTCTACAATTCGCCCGTTGATCAAGCTCTGGCCCGATAAGATTATCGAAGCCGGGTCGGTTGTCACCATGAGCTTGATTTGGGGTTCCAAGTGGCAGGGAGCGCTGTTCCGCAATTTGGGGGTCTCGGGCATTGCAAATGTCGAGATGACCCCGGACTTTGCCTGCAAACTGGGCGCAAGCTACGGCGCATTCCTGAAAAAAGGGGCGACTGTGATTACGTCGCGCGACTCGACCCTCGTCTGCCGGATGCTCAAGCGCGGCCTCATCGCCGGCCTGGTTTCCGTCGGCGTCAATGTGCTGGACAATGAAGGAATGCCGCTGCCGGTGACACGCCATACCATTCGGTCGTCGAACGCCGCCGGCGGGGTGCATATCCGGCTGGCCCCCGACCAGCCCAATTTGGCATTGGTCGAGTTCTTCGATAAGAACGGCATTTATTTGTCTACCAATGGTCAGCGCAAGATTGAAACAATCTTTTACCGGGAGGACTTCGGGCGAACGGCGGCGGACGAAGTCGGTGCGATTGAGTTTGTGCCGCGTGCTATTGAGCAGTATTCGCAGGACTTTTTCCGCCTGCTCAACACGGAAGCCGTCCAGAAGCGGAACTTTAAAGTCATCGTAGATTACGCTTATAACCGAATTTCAGGAGTGCTGCCTCAAATGCTCGGGCAGCTTGAAACCGAGACAATCGCGCTGAACGCCTATACCGATGCCAAGAAGTCGCCCAAAACAGAAGCTGACCGTGAGGGGTTTGTCCACAATTTGAGCGAGTATCTGCTGACTCTGAAAGCCGACATGGGCGTTTTCTTGGGCGACGACGGCGAGCGTTTGACCGTGGTGGACGAAACCGGGTCCATTCTCTCCGGCTCCGACCTGCTGGCGGTTTTTGCCCTGCTGGTTGCCCGCGTCAAACCGGGTGCCCAGGTTGCGGTTCCCGTCACGGCCCCGTCCACCATCGAACGCATTCTCGCCGAGTACGGCGGCGGAGTCATTCGGACAAAGACCGATGTCCGTGCCTTGATGGGCACGGCGGCGGAGGGTAAAGGGGAGATCGCGCTGGCCGGGGACACGATGGGCGGCTTCATCTTCCCTGAGTTTCACCCGGCCTTCGACGGCCTGTTCTCGTTCGCGAAGCTGCTGGAAATGCTGGCGCTCCAGAATATGACTCTCAGCGAAGTTCGGAAACTGCTGCCGCCGTACTTCATGGCCTCGGAAACAGTGTCCTGCCCGTGGGAAGTCAAAGGCCGGATCATGCGCGTACTCACAGCCGAGTCCGAAGGCACTCAGACGGAGCTGGTGGACGGCATTAAAACCTACGGCAACGACGGCTCCTGGGTGCTTGTCCTGCCCGACGCTTCCGAGCCGAACTTTCGCATTTATGCCGAAGCCCAAAGTCAAGACGCCGCGAATGAGCTGGTTCACCGGGCCGTGCTCCGGATTAGCGGTCTGAAATAGACGGAAGTGAGGTAAGCGATGACACTCATGCAAGAGTGTCCGGCGACTCTACCGGAGCTAGCTCGTAAAGAGGTTGAAATAGAAGCGCCGCAGGAAGAAGTTCTGCGGCCTCGGCGCTGGACGACCGCCGAGTATTACGCACTCAGCGACGCCGGGTTCTTTGACGACGAGCGGGTCGAACTGCTGGACGGGGCGATATGGAAATTGCCTGCACAAAAAACGCCGCACTTTTATTCCACTGATGTTGCCGGTGACATCCTGCCGGTGACATCCTGCCGGCGGCCTTTGGTGGCGGCTTTATCGTCCGCCGTCATGGGCCGATTACCCTGGAAGACGGCACCGAACCGGACCCCGATGTCGTCATCGTTCCCGGTACTAAGCTGGACTATATCCCGTCTCATCCCGTTCCCTCCCCAATACGCATCCTTGTGGAAGTCTCCGATGCGACACTATGGAAAGACCGAAAGCAAAAGCAAAACGCGTATGCACGGGCTGGTATCGCCGACTACTGGATAGTCAGTCTCGTCAACCGGCAGCTTAAAGTCTACCGTGACCAGGAGCCGACGTCGAATGGGCATGGCTACAAGACAAAACTCATACTTCTTGAGAGCGACAGCATTGCGCCGCTGTCTGTGCCTAATGGTATCGTCGCCGTCGCCGATCTGTTCCCGTCGCCGATCTGTTCCCGTCGCTTACCCAACCATGAAGATTGAATCCCTGCAAATCGGCAGACCTGCCGCACGCACCTCGACGATTGCTGACGGCAAAGAGGCTGAATGGGTCTCTTCGATTTGGCGCGAGGCTGTTGCAGGCCGCGTCTTTTTAGGCCGTACGGATCTTGCCGGCAACGCGCAGGCCGACCTCAAAAACCACGGCGGTCCGGACAAAGCCGTCTGCTGCTATTCTGCCGAGCATTACGGAGGCTGGCGTTTGTCGCTGGGACTGTCTGATGCGGAGTTCGGAC
>JAYVVR010000473.1:0-2663 GCA_043786835.1 Armatimonadota bacterium
ATTTTGCTGGGCTTCGACCAGGACATCTGGACTTATATTTCTTTAGGCTACTTCAAGCAGCGGGCTGTCGCCGGAGAAGTCGGGTCTTCGACCATGCCGCACAAAGTGAACCCAATCAACTTTGAGAACTCGGAAGCCAATCTCGGCGTCAGCAACGCGCTGCTCATCCATCTCGCAGGCAAGCTGCCGGTTTCTCGCTTGCAGCGCGATTTAACCGACTCGTCGGCCCTGCGGAACATCGGGACCGCCGTCGCACACTCCTATTTATCGCTCCATGCCACCCTGCGGGGTCTCGGCGTTTTAGACGTGAACTTGAACGCTATCGCCCGTGATCTCACCCCAGCGTGGGAAGTGCTGGCCGAGCCGATTCAAACCATTATGCGCCGGGTCTCGATGCCGGGCGCCTATGAGCGGCTAAAAGAGCTGACACGCGGTGCGGGTATCACGCAAGCCGGCATTCAGGCGTTTATTCAAACGCTGGACTTGCCTGACACCGACAAGCAGCGGCTTCTCGCGCTGACGCCCGCCACTTATATCGGCCTCGCAGAACAGCTTGTTCGGCACAGCGAAGTGGTATAATAAGTTCTTAAAGTGAGGATTGAAATGGCCCAGGTCAAAGTTTATGTCACGCTCAAACCGTCGCTTCTCGACGCGCAAGGGAAAGTTGTCCAGGGAGCGCTCACGCAGCTTGGCTATGCCGGCGTTGAAGAAGTACGCATCGGCAAATATGTGGAGATGACCGTTGCTGACGGCCCTAAATTAGACGACCAAGTCAAAGAAATGTGCGGCAAGCTGCTCGCAAACCCGGTGATTGAAGATTACCGCTATGAGGTGTCGCGTTGAGGTTCGGCGTCATCAGGTTTCCCGGCGCTAACTGCGACCAGGATGCATACCACACGCTTAAAGACGTGCTAGGCCAGCCGACTGAGTATTTGTGGCACCAGGACACCGATCTAAAGAGCGTAGACTGCGTCGTCGTCCCCGGCGGCTTTTCCTACGGCGACTACCTGCGCTGCGGCGCGATTGCCCGCTTCTCGCCGGTGATGGGTGCGGTGCAGGAGTTCGCCTCGCGCGGCGGGCTGATGATCGGCATGTGCAATGGGTTCCAGATTTTGTGCGAGTCTCATCTGCTGCCCGGCGCACTTCTTCGGAATGACGGCCAGAAGTTTATCTGCAAGCAAACTTATTTACGAACTGAAAACGCCGACACACCGTTTACAAATACATTGACAGCAGGCCAGGTCCTGCAAGTGCCGATCGCACACGGCGAAGGCAAATATGTCTGCGACAGCGCGACACTGGCTGAGCTTACCAGCAGTGGGCGTGTTTTGTTCCGGTACTGCGCTTCCGACGGAGCACTTACTGACGACACAAATCCGAACGGATCTCTTGACAATATTGCCGGCGTCGCCAGCGCCGACTTTCGCATTCTCGGTATGATGCCCCATCCCGAGCGTGCCTCAGACCCCGCCCTCGGCTCGGGAGATGGCAGGGCGCTCTTCGAATCACTGCTGCGCTTCTGGCGGTAAGCGCACACTTCTAAAGCTGACAGGAGACAGACCGATGAAAACTGTGGACGTGCTGCTATTTGACGGTGTGGATGAGCTGGATTTTTGCGGTCCGTATGAAGTGCTGGCGTCCTGCCGGCGGCTGGTAGACGGCAGGTGGAGCGACAAGCCCGCGTTCCATGTCCAAACAGTGGCAGACGGCAGCCGGACCGTGCAGTGCGCTCACGGTCTGTGTGTCCTGCCCGACAAGCCGCTCGCGCAGGCCTATGAGGCTGATATCATCATTATCCCCGGCGGCCCTGGTGCTCGCAAAGAGAATCTCCCGCTGCACATTCTTGAGTTTCTGAACCGCGCCGCCGATAGCGCCGAGATTATCGCGTCCGTCTGTACCGGCGCGTTCATTCTCGCCAAAGCCGGCCTCGCTGACGGTCGTCAAGTGACCACCCATTCCGCCCAGACTGATGTCCTCGCCAAGATGTACCCGAAAGTCCATGTCGTCAAAGGCCCACGCGTCGTCAGCAGCGGCGGCAAGCTGATGTCGTCCGCCGGCATTTCCGCCGGCATTGATCTCGCCCTTGCCATTATCGCCCGCTACGAAGGCAAAGAGACCGCTCAGTTTGCCGCCAAGCGTCTTGAATGGACAGGCAACTGGACTGAAGCCAGCGTTCACCCAGCGTCCGCCCCTATCAGAGCGGCTACCCCGGCAAAATCCGCCACTCCCGCCCACCGCTAATCACCGACCGCCAAAAAGAGCGGCAGGACTTTGTAGTCCTGCCGCTCTTTCGTGTTCACCGTGCAATCTAATCGGGATGACAGGATTCGAACCTGCGACCCCCGGGCCCCCAGCTCGGTGCGCTAACCAAACTGCGCTACATCCCGCTTACTTACATCGCTGAATAAGAGAGTATAGCAGATTGCCTCCGCGTCTGTCAACAACAATTCTCGGCAGCAATTCTCGGCAGCAATTCTCGGCATTGACACTCACACGCTTCCCGGCTATAATAGATTCGGCAGATTGGACAGGTGCCGGAGTGGTCATAACGGAACTGTCTTGAAAACAGTCGGGGGGGCAACTCCCCCGTGGGTTCGAATCCCACCCTGTCCGCTGCAAACATATCTCGAATAACAAGCCGGGATGTCGAACGCAATGTCGCG
>JAYVVR010000474.1:0-2661 GCA_043786835.1 Armatimonadota bacterium
CGCCGGTGACGCTGTTTGGGTTCGCCATGATCTCGGCAGGTGTCCCCTGGGCAATCACATGACCGCCATGCTCGCCCGCGCCGGGACCGATGTCAATAATCCAGTCGGCGGCAGCCATGGTTTCTTCGTCATGCTCGACCACGATAATCGTGTTGCCGAGACCCCGCAGGTGAAACAGCGTGTCAATCAGCTTGGTATTGTCGCGCTGATGCAGGCCAATCGAAGGTTCATCCAAAATATACAAGACGCCCGTGAGGCCCGAACCAATCTGCGACGCCAATCGAATGCGCTGGGCTTCGCCGCCGGCCAGCGTTTTCGCGCCTCTATCGAGTGTGAGATAGCCCAGCCCAACGTTCAAAAGAAAGCCCAAACGAGTGCGAATCTCGCGGACTATCTGCTGCCCGATCATCTGCTGGCGCGAAGTCAACCTGAGCGTCTCAAACCAGTCGTGAGACTTCGCAATACTTAACGCGCATAAATCACTGATATTCAGGCCGCCCAGCAGCACTGAGAGTGCTTCGGGCTTCAGCCGTTTGCCTTTGCAGACAGGACACGGCCTTTCTGACTGGAACTGGCCCAGCCATTCCTTGACGCTCTCCGACTCGGTCTCGCCGAGCCGCTTTTGCAGCATGCCGACAATGCCTGAGTAATCGGATGTAAACTGCCGGTTGCGCCCCCACTTATTCCGAAACGTCACCGTGACGTTGCCAGAAACGCCGTACATCAAGGCTTTATACTGCTCGTCGGTCAAAGTGTCCAGCGGCTTTTCCGGGTCAAACTTGAACCGCTCGGCGACGCCCCGGAACAGGCCCAGCGCCCATTCGTTGGTGTTGCCCGAAGTCGCCGCAACATACGGCGCAATTGCGCCGCCTTCAATGCTCAGCTCCCGATTAGGAATGATTAACTCGGGGTCGAACTCGGTCTTGATCCCCAGCCCATGACACTCGGGACACGCGCCGTAGGGCGAGTTAAACGAGAACAAGCGCGGCTCGATCTCCTCAAAGTTAAATGCCGAATCGGTCGCCGCAAAGCTTTCTGTGAACTCAAGCTGCTCGCCGCCGGCAACGTCCACAATGACCGAGCCTTTGCCGTGCTTGACTGCCACCTCAAACGAATCGGACAGCCGCTTGGCAAGCGTTGACGACGCCCCCACCCCTAACCCCTCCCCCGAAGACGGGAGAGGGGAACCGGAGCTTTGACTCTGACTCCCCTCTCCCGGCACGGCCCCTACTCGCAAAGCCTCGGTAGCGGGGTGAAGGGCGGGGCGGGGGGTGGGGGCTTTAATCACCACTCTATCAATGACAATCTCAATCGAGTGCATCTTATAGCGGCCCAGCTCGGGGATGGTATCCGACGCGAAATCATAGACCGTCCCGTCAATTCTTGCACGGGCGAAGCCTTCAGCTTTAATCTCGTCAATTTCTTTTTTATACTCGCCTTTGCGCCCACGCACAATCGGGGCCATAATCTGAATGCGCGTGCCTTCGGGCAGCTCTAAAGTCCGGTCCACCATCTGTTCGATGGTCTGTTTCGTAAGCGGCAGCCCCGTGATTGGGTCATGGGGAATACCGACACGGGCAAATAAGAGGCGCAAATAGTCGTAAATCTCGGTGACAGTCCCGACCGTTGAGCGCGGGTTCCGGGACGTTGATTTCTGGTCAATCGAGACCGCCGGGGATAGTCCTTCGATATGGTCT
Source organism: Armatimonadota bacterium (assembly GCA_043786835.1). GTDB lineage: Bacteria > Armatimonadota > Armatimonadia > Armatimonadales > Capsulimonadaceae > JANXMY01. The sequence goes on from JAYVVR010000474.1 coordinate 1,698, forward strand.
ACATCAGGCTTGTCCATCTGCCCGAGAAACTGCCGGGCATACGCCGACAGCGACTCAACATATCGCCGCTGCCCTTCGGCATAGATGGTATCAAACGCCAGCGACGATTTCCCCGACCCCGACAAGCCCGTGATCACCACCAGCTTATCCCGCGGAATATCCAGCGAGATGTCCTTGAGATTGTTCTGCCGCGCCCCTTGAATCCGAATAAAATCAGCCATGTACTACAGTCCCTAACAAGCAAAAACGGGCCACAGAATTGCGCCCGTTTACGGAAAACATTTGTTCTATTAAATTGTACCCCAAGCATAATTATTTGGTCAAGCAATCGGTCAAGCCGCAAACACGTCCGCAATAGGAACGCCTAAGCCCGGAAAGATCAACGAGGAAAAAATCTCCCGCTCGCCGTAGGTCGCAAAGCTTCGCGTTTTGCCGCGCGTCAGGATCAACACTTCGACTGTGCCGACATCAGGCCGCACTGTCCAGCATTCGTTCACACCAACAGCGCGGTAGTCCGCGATTTTGTCACGCAGCGTCTGCTCGCTTTGGCCGTCCATCATGACTTCGACGACTAGTTCTGGACCAATCTCCAGCAGCCTGCTCTCTGGCGGCCCAATTTCCGGTGGCCCACCGCTCAATGTGAGCCGATCCTGGCTAATCAGCAGAATGTCAGGCTGCCGGATTTGGAGCGGGGCGCGGCAGATCAGCACATCAAACGACGAGACGCTTCGGCTGCTCTGACAGCGCCGGTGGCCGGAAAATGCGTGTCTGAAATTGCCGATAATCTCCTGCCGTCGCCAGTTCAGTTCCGGCTGAAAAACCCGCACACCCTGAACAATATCGCAGCGTCCGCGTATTGTCGGCTCCGCCATAAATGCTTCATACGTCAGCAAGTCAGCAGGCGGCTCAAGCAAAATCGTCATCAGATCTCTCCTTCATTCTCCTATCTTGGAGGGTAGTGTAC
>JAYVVR010000475.1:0-7582 GCA_043786835.1 Armatimonadota bacterium
CCACCGCTCCGCTCGGGCTATACGCCTGTCCGTGAATGTCGCTTTGTATATAAACAGTTCGTGGCATGACTTTTTTGATGATAATGAGGAGCGAGGAAGTAAACTTCTCTATGCCTTCGGCATTACTGCGTATCTGCTGAATGGCATCCTTCGGATGTATGATAGACTGATATTTGGCGCTCTTCGTCCGAAGGACGTTATTTGCAGCAGATACGCAGTAATGCCGAAGGCATAGAGAAGTTTACTTCCTCGTATTTCGGCTCGTCTCGAATCATTCTACAAGTTGCGTAATTCTCCTGGAATGAATTCCAGGGCTTTCGAGGTGCGATTGTCTGAGGCAGACACAAGAGCAAGCCATAAGGCTTTCTTGTGTCCACGCAGGTGGACAATCAATAGGAGAAGACCCGGATTTCCAATCCGAGGAGGAATTACGCAGGAGGTCTATTGTTTTCTCCTAATCACTGCCTAGCTTCAAGACACTCATAAATGCTTCTTGTGGGATTTCGACGCTGCCGATGCTCTTCATGCGCTTTTTGCCCTCTTTTTGCTTCTCCAAGAGCTTCCGCTTGCGGGTGATATCACCACCGTAGCACTTGGCGATGACGTTCTTACGCAGGGCGGAGATGCGCTCGGCGGCGACGACTTTTGCGCCGATGGCGGCTTGCAGCTTGATCTCAAACTGCTGGCGCGGGATGACTTCTTTCAGCTTTTCGACAAGCTGACGGCCCCGCTCCTGTGATTTGTCCCGGTGCGTGATAAACGACAGCGCATCTATCGGATCGTCGTTGATCTTGATGTCTAGCTTCACTAAGTTCGACTGCTCGTAGCCGCTTAATTCGTAGTCAAACGATGCATAGCCTTTGGTGCGGGACTTGAGCTGGTCGAAGAAGTCCATCAAAATCTCGTTCATCGGCAGCTTGTAAAAGATCATCACCCGGTCTTTTGCTGGGTACTCCGTGCGGAGATAGATCCCCCGGCGGTCCCGTGCCAAATCCATGACCTGGCCAACATAAATGGATGGGACGATGATACTGGCGGTGACATACGGCTCGTCCATAGACGTGATTTCAGTGGTTGGCGGGAGATTGGCCGGGTTGTCTACTTCAATCATTTCACCGTTGGTTTGGTGGACTTTGTAGATGACGCTTGGGGCGGTCGCAATCAGCGTTAAATCGAACTCGCGCTCCAACCGCTCCTGGACAATGTCAAGATGCAGCAGGCCGAGAAAGCCGCAGCGATAGCCGAATCCGAGCGCCGCCGACGACTCGGGTTCGAATGTCAGCGCGGCATCATTGAGCTGAAGTTTCCCCAAAGCTTCCTTTAGCTCGGGGTACTGGGAGCTGTCTACGGGGTACAGGCCGCAGAAAACGACGGGCAGGGCCTGACGGTACCCGGCCAGCGGCTCGGTCGCGCCGTGGTGGGCGAGCGTCAGCGTGTCCCCAACCCGGCAGTCGCCAACGGTTTTGACCGACGCCGTGATATAGCCGACTTCGCCGGTCATCAGCTTTTCAACCGGCTTCATGCGGGGCGCAAAAATGCCGACCCCGGTGACATCGAATGTCTTGCCGGACGCCATTGCCCGGATTTGCGTTCCCGCTGCAATCTCGCCGTCACGCACTCGGACATAGGCGACCACGCCAAGATACGCATCAAAGTGGCTGTCGAAAATGAGTGCCCGCAGCGGCTTTTCAGGGTCGCCGTCTGGCGGCGGAACACGGCGAACGATGGATTCGAGAATTTCTTCTGTGCCGATGCCTTCTTTCGCCGAGGCGCGAATGGCTTCGGTGGCATCAATCGCCAGCACTTCTTCAATTTCCTCGGCCACCCGGTCCGGGTCCGCTGCCGGCAGGTCAATTTTGTTGATAACCGGCACGATTTCGAGCTGGGAGTTCAGGGCGAGATTGACGTTTGCCAGTGTCTGAGCCTCAACCCCCTGCGCGGCGTCTACGACCAGCACAGCCCCTTCGCAGGCCGCGAGCGAGCGTGAGACTTCGTAGGTAAAGTCAACATGACCGGGCGTATCAATCAAATTTAGCTCATAGGTTTCGCCGTCATGGGCTTTATAATTTAATCGCACCGCCGCCATCTTGATAGTAATGCCGCGTTCCCGTTCAATATCGAGCGAGTCAAGCAGCTGCTCCTGCATATGCCGCCGCTGCACTGTTCCCGTGAATTCTAACAGCCGATCGGCAAGAGTAGACTTGCCGTGGTCAATATGGGCGATGATACAAAAGTTGCGGATGTGCTTCTGGTGGTCTGATCTCTGGCGGTCTGATTGTTTCTCTGACATAAGGTTATTATACCAGAGTGATGACCTACCTCACTGCTCCGTTCATTTCTCACTTCGCTGCGGCCTTTCCTAAAAGAAGGATTTGAAAAAGATGCGGCCAAGCGGGCGTAGCAAGCCAAGAGGTCGCAGCAAGCCGCACCCCTACGATGACTGGTGGTATCCTTTTTTTAGGAAGGATCCTGCGAAGTGAAGAATGAACGAAGCAAGGCGGTAGGTCAAACCTTAACCAAACCTTAACATAATTTTATATAAAACTACGAGAGTCATGGGGTACAATGGAAACATCTCGCAAAAGTGCGGGGGAATTAGCGAAATCTGCGGAGGAACCCGATGACTACTGAACTTCAAGAGCAGCTCGTTTGCCAGAATGAACCCGAAGCCACAAACCAAGAAACTCTGCACGAATGTGCAAGCTGCCGCCATAAAAACCGTGTGTACCTCAGCGCCCCAAGCGGGACCCAGACCGCTGCTGTCTGGCGCTGCGGCCTGCTGTCCCAGAAAACCAGGCGCGAAGTGATTGTCCAGCCGCACGAAAACTGCTTCGAGCATCGCAGTTTGAGCGACTACTGGGAGCAGACCGATCTGCCGCTGGTTCGGTAGGACAAGTCAGAGGCTCAGGTGATTTGGACGGTCGGCAGGGGAAAGTGGTCTTGGGATTGGAAGTTTAAACTGTATCAATAGCCATTTCGGACCCCCCCGTTACTGGGGGCTGGGGGGCCGCCTGAACAGTTCCCGAGTTTATGCTATGCGCGACCATAGAAGCGCGAAGCTCCTGCGCTGTCATCGCGGGTTCACCGACAATTCGGGCAGGTCACTCCCGCACGCGATGCAGTGAACATCGCCGTATTTGGCCCGGGTTTGACACTGGGGGCAAAGGCGAACATGCTTCGGCAAAACAGACGCGCCGCAAGAAGGGCAGAACAGCGCAGTGCGGGAAACCGGCCAGCGAGTCTGGCACACCCGGCAGCGTGCTTTTGCCGTGCGCTTGTAAACCCAGACGGCAATCGGGTCGCCGGGCAGACCAATCAGCGCCCCAAGCAGCAGACCATACGCGCCGCTTATGGTCCAGCCGAGGCCGACGCCTAAAAGTTCTGAGTTCGGCATGCCCAGATTCGCCACTTCAATGTCGGGGATATGAAACTGGTCCAGCAGCCGGTTAATGGAGACCGAGAAGTTCATCTGCGCCCCGGCAAGCTGGAACTTCACTCGCTCCGGCACGCGTTTCTGCCCTTCGGCGGTCCAGTGCAGCACGAAGAGCGCCCCCAACAAACACAAAATCGGCGATTTACGCGCTCCTAAGAACACCAGCACGACAACTACTAAACTTAACCCGCCCCACATAAAAGTCCAGCCCGGCAGATTAATCTCAATGTTGTGGAACACCCGAAACGTCGCCCACGGCGAAAGCACCCCGGCAAGGATGCCCGCCGCCCCGGCGAGTATCAGAAGCGAGGCCGAGCCGTTCCGAAGGCGAGAAAGAATTGGCGGCAGAGTAGGGATCATGTCAGGACTGCTCTTCGTAGGAGATAGGAAAGAGTGCCGCGGGACTAAAGTCCCACGGCGCGATGGCTTGCGCGGCATAAGTCACCCAAGCGCTAAGACCGGTTCGACAATTCCTCTAATCGCTCGCCAATAAGCTCATCGGCGTGGGCGGCGATTTCTTCCCATGTTCCTTCCAAAACTTGCTGTGCCATAAAGGTTTCTCCTCATTGCCATAGGGATAGGACAACTGCAAAGCGGCGCGGTGCGTGGCGTATTGGCCGCTGATTTGCCCGAATAGAAAAGGCTCAGCGTGAAGAATTAGTGTGATCTGCCGCTTTGGTTTGGAGGAATGCGCCGGCCCATACTCTTCTGCCGGAAGAGTAATCGCAGCGACAGTGATGCGGAAATTCCCCAGCGCAGCCGCCGGAAATCTCAGCGGAACGGAAAGCCGGGCAACGCGATTAGGCGAAATGACGATCTTTTCCTGCGGCTCAGTTGCCTGGGTGCTCAAGCTGAGCGGCTGCCAATCCGAGGCGGCATTGGGGTCTAAAACCGGCGGTGCATACTCAACGGTAAACTTAAGAGCAGGGTCCACATAGGGCGCCCACCTAAATACCAGAGTATTTTGGGTCGTGTTAATCACGGTGAGTGTCACGCTTAAATTCTCGCGATACCCTTGCCTGTCCTCCTGTGCCAACACCAGACTGTACGCGCCCGGCGGTGGGGAGGCCTTCACCGAGCAGCCTATGGTGAGCATCGTGGCAAGCATCAAGGCGGCTCTCAAAACATGGTGTTTCGCTGCGGTCACAGATTTCATCAACCCTTACTCCTCGGCTAACGCACGGCGCAGAAAGCCGCCGGCGTGGGACAGGCGGGCCTGGGCGTCGGAGGCGGAAAGGCCGAGTTGGAGCATCAAAATGGCGAGCTTGGCAGAGCCGCCGGACCGGACTAGCGCGGCTTCGGCGTGTTCAGGAGTGGCCCGTGTCACCTGGCGGATAATCCGAACAGCGCGGGCGTGGAGTTTTTTGTTGGTGTCCTGGACGTCTACCATCAAGTTGCCGTAGGTTTTGCCGATTTCGATCATTGCACCAGTGGAGATCATATTGAGAACCAGCTTTTGCGCCGTACCGCTTTTGAGGCGTGTTGATCCGGCAAGGACCTCAGGACCAACAATGGGGGCAATGGTGATGGCCGCGATAGACTCTAGCTCGGAAGGACGGTTGTTGGTCAGCGCAATCACCGATGCGCCGCGCTTAACGGCCTGACGCAATGCGCCCAGCACAAACGGGGCCTGGCCGGACGCGCTGATGCCGACAACCGTATCACGCTCGTTGACGTCGGCCTCAATCACGGCGGCTGCGCCGAGATCGGGGTCGTCTTCCGCACCTTCGATGGCCTGGAACATGGCGCCCGGACCACCCGCGAGAATGCCGACGACCATGCCCGGCGGGACACCGAAGGTCGGCGGGCATTCGGCAGCATCGAGAACGCCGAGACGTCCGCTCGTCCCCGCACCGAGATAAATCAAGCGCCCGCCGGCCCGGAGCGACGCGGCGGCTTTCTGGACCGCGCGGGTGATGTGCGGGATTTCGAGCGCGACGGCGGCGGCGACTCCGGCGTCTTCGGCGTTTATCATCCGCAGGCGGGTCTCGGTATCAAGCGCGTCAATATCGGCCAGCGCGGGGTTGACGGCCTCGGTTATCAGTGTTTCGGTGGCGATGGGGAACCGGCCTTTCGGGAAAACGTGTTATAATAAAGGTGTACTGCTAAGTTTTTCGTAAATGGAGTGTGAGTGTCTATGCCGACTTATGGCTACGAGTGTTTATCCTGTGACAATCAGTTCGAGACTTTCCAAAGCATCAAAGACGATGCGCTGACAATATGCGGCGAGTGCGGCGGGACACTTCGCAAAAAGATTTATCCGGTCGGCATTTCGTTCAAAGGCTCTGGCTTTTATGTCAACGATTACGCCACTAAATCGAGCGGGGGCGAGGCGGGGGCGTCTGAATCGGTGAAAGCCGATGCGAAGACAGAATCCAAACCCGAGAGTGCCGAGACGAAGACGAAGGCTGAACCAAAAGTGGAAGCCAAGCCCGAAGCAAAAAGCGAAAGCAAACCTGATGTCAAGAAGCCGGCGGCAGTGCCGTAACAACAAACCCCGCGCCATTTGGCGCGGGGCTGTTTTGTTTTGAGCCGAGCTGCCGCGCTATTTGTGGCTTGTCACCAGCAAATGGCCCGTCGCCGGGTCGAACTGAACCGTGGCATCGAGCGCCAGGCCGATAAACGACAGTGGAACCATTGTCCGGCCCATCAAGAGGTAGGGCTTGCCGTCGAGCGTGATCTGCTTGGCGTTGACCTGGGCATGAGTATCGCCCATTGTCAGCAGAATGTTCTTGGTCGCGCTTCTTGCCCGGACCGTACCGCTCACGGACTGCCAGGTCAGCGTGCCGCCGCCCTGCTCGAAGATCTGGCGCAGGGGACCGAACAGCACCTGGTTCTGGACAGTCAACGGCCGATCCATCGTTACGGTTGTGTGGTTAAACAGAATAGTCCGCTGGCCGGCACTGCGGAGAAGGCTGCTCATCATGCCAATCGGCAGGTGAACCCGAAGCGCGTGCATTTTCGGAAAGGCGGGCGTAGTCTGCCGAACGGCGGTTTTGACGGTCGCCGGAGCAAGGTGAGGCAGGGCGACAAAGGGCGAAGCGAGATCATTGCCTGGCAGCCGAATGGACGCAAGCTGAGGCAGGTGAACTTTCTTGCGGAGTGTCCGTGCTGGAGTCTCAGCGACGGCAGCGGCAGTGTCCGTGCTGATTGCCATCGGCACCGGCTTCACGGCCTGGGCGCGGACGGCTTTTACGCGAACCGGCACGGCAGTGGGCTTGACGGGAGCCGCTTTCGGGGCGGCAAACGGCGTGGACAGCTCGGTCGCGAAGTCCAATCCTCCGAAGTGCAGGCCGTGTGCGCCGGCGGCAAGTTGGCGGACAATCGCTTCCGGCGATTTCAAGCGCGACGAGGGACGAAGCGCGGCAATCTGCGCCGGGGCAAGCCACTGTTCTGGCAGGGCCGCCTGCTTCTTCGGTGCGGCGATAATCCGCGCGGGCTTGACGGCCTTAGGCGCGTCGAGCAGGTCACGGCGGATGCCGGTCTCGCCGCCGGGATTATTCACATACAGCCGCAAAGTTTTAGCATGGCCGACACTCGCCGTGTCGTTGTAGCCATAAGCTTCCACTGTATGGTAGCCATTGGAGTAAGCCGTTGTGTCCCACTCAAACTCATAGGGGGCGTAGTTGCGGAGCGTCTTAAACGTCTTGTCAATAAACAGCGATACATAGGGCGCTTTGCCGCTTGGGTCCGAGGCTTCGACACGCAGGGTCATTATGCCCTGCACTTTGCCGTCGGACGAAGGGCTGAGAAGGCGTAGGGTGGGCGGCAGGCCCGATGACAGCGACGGATCGGTCGGCGGCGTAGTCGGGGCGGCGGTCGGGCTGGGCATCGAAAGTGGGGTTACGCCAGGGTCCATGCCGTTAAACGTGAACCGGCTCTTGGCAGACGATACTTCCTGGTCGGCGGCGGTTGCCCGGATCACTATCTGATGGGTTCCCGCAGAAATCTGTCCGGCGTCTACCAGAAATGAGACGACGCCGCGTGTTTCGGGTGCGTCCAGCGTTTTTGTCGCGGCCTTTGCGCCGTCAATAAACAGTTCAATCGCGATAATCTGGTTTGCGGGGCTGCCCTGGTAAAACGCCGAGATTTCGACCGGCTTGACGCCTTCTAGCGGCGTGTGCGGGTCCGGGCTAAGAATGGTAACTC
>JAYVVR010000476.1:0-2660 GCA_043786835.1 Armatimonadota bacterium
CCTATCATTGCATATTAGCCACCTTGCTACACGGAGTATGGACAACGTGGGTTGCTAATCGGAACAGTCCAAATGAAGGGCTGCCAGAGGCAAACCAGGACAAATCAGGCTGCAAAGTGCATAACAGGCTCTAGGGCAATAGAGATTTGGTGCAAGACCATAGAAGCCTGTTGATTTATCAACGGGAGTTGTCACGGGAGTTAAATCATGGAAATCGACCCCAGCGTCCGTATTGGACACATCCATCTGAAAGTTGCTGACTTGGAACGCTCGCTCCTGTTCTATCACGGCGTTCTCGGCTTCGATATCACCCAGCGCATCGGAGACAGTTGGGCGTTTCTGTCAGCGGGCGGCTACCACCATCATCTTGCGCTGAATACCCAGGAGAGCCTCGGCGGCCTTCCCCCGCCGCCCGGCGCGACCGGCCTCTATCACCTTGCCATTGTTTACCCCACCCGCGCCGCGCTTGCCGATGCTTTACGGCGGTTAATGGCCGCCGGCATCCCGCTCGACGGCGCAAGCGACCACGGCGTTACCGAAGCGCTCTACCTGCAAGACCCCGACCAAAACGGCGTCGAGCTGTACTGGGACCGCCCGCGCGAAGACTGGCCGACCAATCCTGACGGTTCGCTCGCCACGTTCACCAACCGCGTGTTGGATTTGCCGGGGCTGCTGGCGGAGTAGGAGGCCCCCCGGCCCCCAATAATGGCGGAGCAGGAAAAGGCAAGAGCCAGCCCCCGTTTTCCGCGCGGGGTTGACAAACATTCAGCGCAGCGGCTATACTCATGCCACTCCCGCTTTGATGGCGGACCCAGATTTCACGCACAGACACTTACCGAAAGGAGACAGCAGATGAAAACGCACGGCGACATGACAGACGCGGCCCGCATTCCGGTTACCGCCCATTCATTTGACCCGGCCGCGCTGCGCCCGCTGCCTCCGAAAAGGAACCGCCGCCGTTTGTAAAAGCTGCTGCATTTTACTGCTTTTCGATTTCAGGCTTCGGGCTTCCCGCGCACCTTCCATTTAGGATACCGCGCCGGAATAGTCCGAAGCCTTTTTTGTTTTGGATTTGTTTTAAGAACGGCTGATTTCGAGGAAATTTTATGACGATCACCCAAGCTCCTATTGCAGTGCTGGAAGCGGAAGAACTCATTCGCCTCACGGCGGATATCGGGTCGGACGGCGGCTTCAGCAGCCGTGAATTAGTGGTCACCCGCGAGCATGTTCAAGTGTTTGAGTCGGGCGGGGCGCTCGCGTTCCAGATGCCCCTTGCCGAGATTCAAACCGCCCGCAATGAGCCGCTGGTCGGCGGCGGGCGGCTGGAACTCACGGCGAAAAACGGCGATATCCTGCCGGTTGTCTCGTACTCGCAGACTGTCGCCGCCCGGTTCAGCGAAGCCGCACGGGGCATCGAGCAGCTTGCGAAAAACGAGCCGTTTTCAATCAATCTCAAACCCGAAAAGACCCACTGTCCAAAGTGTAACCGTATTCTGCCTGAGAAAGACGGCATTTGCCCGGCGTGTGTCAACCGAACCAAAACCATGTGGCGCATCGGCCACTTTTTGCTGCCGTACAAGAAGCAGGCAGCAACTTTGGCGGCCTTGTCGCTGCTGACGACCGGCCTCAGCATTGCGCCGCCGCTCATTCAGCGCAATTTGATTAACCGCGTTCTCGCCCCGCTGCCGGGCCATCACGCCCACCCTGAGCTTCTCTTGCCGCTGATGGGCGCGTGGCTGGCGATTTTGGTGTTCGGGGTCGGCGTCCAGATACTCAATGGCCGCACCGTGGCGTTTTTGGGCGGCCATATTGCGGCAGATTTACGTGCCCAGCTCTACCGCTCGATTGAGTTTTTGCAGCTTAACTACTTCGACAAAAAGCAGGTCGGCGCGATTACCAGCCGGGTGACCCAGGACACTGACCGGGTGTGGGGCTTTTTGACTGAGGGCGTCCCCTATTTTCTCATCAACGGCCTTTTGCTGCTGTCTATTGCCGGGTTTTTGATTACGGTTAACTGGAAGCTGACCCTGTGCATACTCGCGCCGATTCCTGTTGTCGTCGCCATCGGCGGCTTCTTCTGGAAGTCGGTTGCCCAGTTGTTCACGCGGGTCGGCCAGAAATGGGCGCGTTTTCACATTCACCTAAACGAATCATTGACAGGCATCCGGGTCGTCAAAGCGTTCGCTCAGGAGGACTACGAGAACGCCAAGTTTACCACCCGCAACGCCGAGCTGCGGGACGCCGGGATTGCCGGGGACACGCGCTGGAACACAATTTTCGGGGTTATGTCCCTGTTTGTCGGCATGGGTGCGCTGATTAACTGGACCGTCGGCGGCTGGATGGTTTACACAGGCTTGATGAATTTGGGTGACTTTTGGCTATTTAACGCATTGATTGCCCAGATTTACGGGCCGCTTGCGTGGTTTGCCCAGGTCAACAACTGGTTCTCGCGGGCGATGGCCGGGGCCGAGCGCATCTTTGAGGTCATGGACACAGAGCAGGAGAATTACGCACTGGCCGAGGTCTCGCACCATGCGATTGTCGGGAATGTCGAGTTTGATAACGTTCGCTTCGGCTACGACAAGTCAAACCCCGTTATCAAAGGCTTAACGTTCACGGCAAAGCCAGGCGAGATGATTGGGCTGGTTGGCAAAAGCGGC
>JAYVVR010000477.1:0-2651 GCA_043786835.1 Armatimonadota bacterium
TAAATTGCACGGCTATACGGCGAGGACGCCATCAAACGCCCGCTTCGCGGGGTTCGGATATTTTGATTATTTCCCAGTGCCGCGAAGCGGTACTTCGTAGCGTCCGCGCTGTATAGCCGTGCAATTTATTGCATGGTCCGAAACGAAGGCAACACCCATGCACATTCTTGGCATCACCGGCGGTATCGCGACCGGCAAAAGCACCGTCACCCAAATGCTGGCCAAACTCGGCGCACCGACAATCAGCGCCGACGCGATTGCCCGTGCCCTGCTTGCGCCCGGAACACCAACGACGGCAGCCATTCTCGCCGCTTTTCCAGCCTGTGCCGATGCAGACGACTCCCAGAAGATCAATCGCCGGGCACTCGCCCAAATCATCTTTGCCAACACCGACGCACGTTTGCGGCTGGAAGCGCTGACCCATCCGCCGATTATTGAAATGCTTAAGGCGCAGATTGCTGAGTGGCGACAGTCCGGCACAGCCCGCGCGGCGGCGGTTGAAATCCCGCTGCTGTTTGAGGCAAAGCTAGAGTGGCTGGTAGACAGCATTGTCGTGGTTACTTGCAGCAAGTCCGACCAGATTTCTCGGCTTCTCGTGCGCGGCGGCGCTACCGAAGAGGAAGCCTACCGGCGGGTCGCCGCGCAGTGGCCGCTGGCGCAGAAGGAAAAGCGGGCGGATTTCGTGATTGCTGCGGAAGATTGGGGTGAAGACGAGACGCGGCGGCAGGTAGTCGCGCTCTGGGAGAGTTTATGACAGAGCAGCAAGGCTTTACGCTATGGATGACGGGGATGTCTGGGGCGGGCAAGTCTACATTGACAGGACGTTTGGACGCGATATTCCAGGAACGCGGCCTTCAAGTGGAGCTTCTAGACGGCGACGAAGTACGGACGCATCTGTCCAAAGGCTTGACGTTCTCGAAAGAGGACCGGGATGTCAACGTCCGGCGCATCGGCTATGTCGCCCGTCTGCTGGCCCGCAACGGCGTTATTGTTCTGACGGCGGCGATTTCGCCGTACCGGGAAGCCCGCGATGCTGTTCGGGCTGAACACGCCGCCGACGGGGTTCCGTTTGTGGAAGTCTACGCGGAAGCAAGCGTTGAAGCGCTGGCTGCGCGGGACGTCAAGGGACTGTACAAAAGAGCGCTGGCCGGGGAGATTGCCCATTTCACCGGCGTCTCCGACCCGTATGAAGCCCCGCTGTCCCCGGAAACCGTGGTACGGACCGACCGTGACAGCGTTGAGCAGTCGGTGGCGGAAATTATCGCAGTGCTGACAGAGCGCGGGCTGATTGCAGGATAGACAGAGGAGGCTTAAAAAGCCCCCCAGCCCCCAATAAGGGGGGAGCCGGAACGGGTTTTTTCCGTCGGATCCCCCCATTGTTGGGGGCTAGGAAGCCTCTCTCGGAGTTTTGTGAGACATCTCTAAAACAAAATCACGCTGCGGATGACGTCGCCGTGGTGCATGGCCTCAAACGCCGCGTTGACATCGTTGAGCGTAATTGTCTGGGTTACCATCTCATCCAATTTAAGCTGGCCCTGCAAGTAAAGCTGGGCCAAAAGCGGGAAATCGTGCGACGGCAGGGCGTCGCCGCAGTGACAGACGCGGAGGCCCGCTTTGTTCCAGTAAACGCCGGTCGCCATGTCGCCGAGATTGAGGGTGACACTGTCGTCCGCCGCCGGAAAGCCGATGGTCGTGGCCGTGCCGCCGTAAGACAGCATTTTGACCGCCTGCTCGGTGCAGAGCGGAATGCCGGTCGCCTCGAACGCAAACTCAACACCGCCATCCCACCCGTCTTCAGTGAGTGCCCGGACCTGGGCTACCGGGTCGCTGTCTTTGGCGTTTACCGTATGGGTCGCACCGAAGTCTTTGGCCTGGGCCAGCTTCTTGTCGCTCACATCAACCGCGATAATCTGCCGTGCGTGCTGAAGCCTTGCGCCCTGAATGACCGATAGGCCGACGCCGCCGCAGCCGATGACGGCGACCCGCGCCCCGGCAAAGACCGGGGTGGTGTTCATGGCCGCCCCAACACCGGTAACGACGCCGCAGGCGATGAGGCACGCTTTGTCAAGTGGCATCTCTTTTGGCATTTTGATGGCCGCTTTGGCATGGACGACTGTGTACGTCGAGAACGTTCCGCACCGAAGCACCTGAGAGCAGAGTGCTCCGTCGCGCTTCCGGCGAATACGCTGGCCGGGACGCAGAGCCGCGTAGCAGTGGCGCGGGTCGCCCCGGAGGCAGCTCGGGCAGAGGCCGCAGGGGGCGCGATAAGCGAGGACGACCGGGTCTCCAATTTCAAGGCCCGAAACTCCTTCCCCGATGGCCTCAATATAGCCAGCCCCTTCATGGCCCAGCACGATGGGAAACGCCATGCCATTGCCATTTAAATTTTTGACGGTCAGATCGGTGTGGCAGACGCCGGACGCAGCCAGCTTCACCAGGACTTCGCCGGGGCCGGGATCGTCTATCGTCACGTCTTCTACTTCGGCATCGCGTCCGGCTTCGTTCAGCAGCACGGCTTGTCCTTCATAGGGCATGGGTTTATTCTCCTGAGATTAATAGTTATCGCGGCGCGGGAACACCGGATTTCGGCATGGGATCGGGGGGGGCGGTCAGCGAGACATCGGGCGGGATGGGGTTGCCCCGGTCGCCGC
>JAYVVR010000478.1:0-2650 GCA_043786835.1 Armatimonadota bacterium
CAAACCGTTACCGGCCCCCAAAGCCTCGACGGCGTCTCGGTCACGCGCGGCAGCGGCTCTACCCTGACCCTCCAGCAGACGCTGTTCGACAGCGGCACGCGCGAGTCAATCAATGCCCAGGCCCGGCGCGGCCTCGACGCCGCCCGTTTCGGACGGACCGACACGCGCCAGCAGATCATCCTCGCCGTCACCAGCGACTTCTACAGCCTATTGCGGGCCGACGACCTGGTGAAAGTCTCCCAGGCCCAGGTGACGCGCGCACAGCAGACGGTGAACCAAACGCAGGGCCAGATTGATGCCGGGGTCGCCGCCCGCGCCGATATCCTCCAGTCCCAGGCCGACCTCGCCAATGCCCAGGTCACCCTGCTGCAAAACGAGAGCGCCGTTCGCTCGTCCGAGGCCGCGCTGAAGAATGTCATGGCGATCGAGACCAGCACCCCCCTCCAGCTCGCCACATTGGCCGCCGCGGACGCCTTGCCACCCCCGCCCAACGCCGGGCCGGAGCGGACGCTCGATGACTATGTTCAGCAGGCCTATGCCGCCCGCCCCGATCTGCGGCAGCAGCTCTCGGTCATCGAGGTCAGCCGGCAGAGCGTCAAACAGGCCCATATCGCTGCCGGTCCGGCTCTGACCGGCTCCTATGTCCTGACCTATCAGCCCCAAAACGACCTGGGCGCGAAAAGCACCGATTCTCAGGTCTTGGTCACCGCCTCTTACCCTCTCTTCGATGCCGGGCGCGCGCGCGGGGCTGTCCGTGTTGCCGAAGCCGGGCGTGACGCCGACCTAGACCGCCTGGAGCAGCTTCGCCAGAACATCCGCCTTGATGTGGAGCAGAGTTTCTACGACCGCTCGCTGGCTTTGCAGCGGACGCAGCTTGCCCAGATCGCCATCCAGGCCGCCCAGGCCAGCTTCGATGCCGCGACCGCTCGCCGCCAGGCGGGCATCGGGACGGTCCTGGACATCACGACGGCCCAGGTCAGTCTGACCCAGGCCCAGAACGGCTACGTCAGCGCCATCTACGATTTCTACACCGCCGACGCCCGCCTGCGCCGCGCGACCGGGCAGAACGACGCGAACCTCCCTTGACAATGACTCCTACAGTGTGGGATAATTTTCCGTGATACTCGTAGCGGGCGCGGTCGAAAGGAAAACATTGTGGATAACGACCAAATACCCCATTCCGCACGGCCACCCTTAGCCGAGCGTCTGCGGGCCGGTCTAGTAGAAACGCTGGCATACGCGCGTGACGAGATTGAGCTCAAGATTACAGCTCTAACTCTTCCCGATCCCCCGCCCGCCTATGACGCCGAGCGCATCCGCGCCCTGCGGACGGGCCTCGGCTTCAGCCAGCCCTACTTCTCCAAGATATTGAACGTGTCCCCCAAAACGGTGCAGAGTTGGGAGCAGGGAATTAGAGTGCCGAGTCAATCATCGGCCCGGCTCCTACAACTCATCGAGAATCCGCACCTGCTAGACTCCCTGCGCCACTTCCAGCAGACTGCTCAACCAGAAGCCGCCGGTTAGTGTCGGCGGTGCCTACTTGTACCGCGACACAAAAAGACAAGCCATGCGCAAAGCTCGCCGACTGAAGAAGATGGCCAAACGGAGACGCTTTTATGGGCGGTTGCATGATAGCGATTCTGGAGGCACTCGCTTGGGCAAAAGGCGACATCGAACTGCGGACGACAGTAGTGACATCAGTCCCCCGCCTTGCTCCCATTCGCAGGAGAAAGGCAGGGGAACATGACTACTAGACCCTGCAGTGTCGCCGCACCAGAACTACAGCGGGCGGTTTGGGAGGGCGATACGCACAGCGTCACGATTGCCCTGGTCAGCGGTGCTGACCCGAATGCTCTTGCGGCCTATGGCGACCCCATGCTGGTTGTTGCCTCCTCGCGTGGGCACTTGGCGATTGTCAAAGCACTGCTGGCACACGGCGCGGCCCCTGACCTCGCGGTTCAGAACGGCCCTGCTTTACTGGAAGCAATTCGTCACGGCCATCTCCACGTTGCCGATGCACTGCTAAGGGCGGGAGCGGCTTTTGGTTGGCATCATGCGGAGCAGGCGGCTTTGTATAACCATGTCAGCCTACTCAACCGGTTCCTTGCAGGGGGCGTATCTGTTAACCAGAGAGGCGGCACTGGAGATACACTGCTCATGTCCGCAACGTTCGGCGGTCATATTCAATCCGTGCAGACCCTTCTTGATGCGGGGGCCGATGTCAATACGAGCAACAGCAACGGCTGGACGGCTTTGCACTCGGCGGCAGCCTGCGGCCACACAGAAGTAGTCAAACTGCTGCTATCACTCAGGGCCAACACCAATGTGGCAGATAAAGGCGGCGATACCCCGTTCACAATGGCAGTGAAGGAAGGGCGCGACGCAGTAGTGTCCTTGCTGAAAGCCGCAGGGACGCGGGGATGATTTCCGAGGCTCCTTCGGTATGTGAACTTTAACGAGAGTGGTATAACATAAAATAGTATTTCGTATTATACTGTTTTATGTTATACTATCCGTATGAGCCAATTCGTCGTCAAGCCTGATCCGTTCTTCAACCGAACGGCCGAGATCGCCGCGCTGGACCGCGCCTGGCAACGGCCCGGCCTGAACGGACAGATGGCGATGCTGTACGGGCGGAGGCGGCTAGGCA
>JAYVVR010000479.1:0-7550 GCA_043786835.1 Armatimonadota bacterium
CACCTTCGACGCGGAGAACGTAAGCCATAGAGCGCAAGCCTGCCCTGTGACTATCGTTTTCGTTTGGGCTGCTTGGGACCCGGTATGTCAAATGCTCGATAGGAAACTGTATTTGGCGCAAAGCGATTATCCACACTCGCACTTCTTCGCGATGAACTTAGACCAATCTCAAAATTGGCCTCTCGCGAGGAAGTGGGGCGTCCAGGATACCCGCGTTCTTGCCTGCCTTTTCAGTGGCAGCCTGCACGAACTTGCTGTTATTCAGGGCCGAGACGTATCGGCAAAGGCGAAGCTGGCCGACTGGAACAAACTTGCCGAGAAACAAAAAGAAACAAGATGAGCGTACAACCATTGCCCGACTACACGCTTGAACAATATGCCGTCTTGGAAGAAACCGCTTCTTACAAAAGCGAGTTTATTTCAGGGCGGATTTACGCCATGTCCGGCGGGACACCCAAACACAGCTTAATTTCGGGAAACATTATTCTTGGACTGGGTTCTAAGCTAATAGGTGGCCCCTGCAAAGTATACACTAGTGACTTGCGCGTGGGAATTATGCCGATAGATGTGGAAACTTACCCGGACGTCACAGTTGTCTGCGGAGAGCCGCACGTCAACCCTTTTGACAAAAACAGTGTGATCAACCCTTCGGTCATCTTTGAGGTACTGTCGCCATCTACAGAGGTGTATGACCGGGGCGAGAAGTGGGCGCATTACCGGCGGCTGGACTCGCTGGAAGAATATCTACTGGTGTCGCAGGACAAGCCCCAAATTGAGCAGTATATTCGGCAGGAAGACGGCACTTGGAAGTTTACTTACGTCGAAGGGTTGGAAGTAGGAAGCGCTGTGACTGTGCTGGGCGTCACGCTGGCGCTGGCCGAAGTTTACGACAAGATTACGTTTGAGGGGAATGTCAGTGTCCTGGACACGGCTGGCGCAGAAAATGCCTGATGCCAACTGTCGCAGATGTGCTACAATGGGGTAAAGAGAAAACCAACATAGGCAAAATGTTAGAGGCCGAGATGAAAAATGGCACAGAAGAAAAGATAGACTACAAAGCGGACATGAAAATCACCTGATTCCGGACCATGCGTTGAAACGCACGGCTACACAGCGAAGACGCTACGAAGTACCGCTTCGCGGCACTGGAATTGTTTCTTAACCCCGCGAAGTAACGCGTTACAAGCGCCGTTTTGTGGCGTCTACGCCGTGCAGCCGTGCAATTTATTGCATGGTTCCTAAACCAAATCATTAGAACTGAACCTTACCCTGAGCAAGAAGACGAAATATGACGCCGTTGTCATCGGCGCAGGGCCGAACGGGCTGGCGGCGGCAATCAAAGTGGCCCAGGAAGGCCGCTCGGTGCTGGTCGTCGAAGCCGCCGACACGCCCGGCGGCGGGTGCCGGACGAAAGAACTGACCCTGCCCGGGTACCACCATGATGTCGGCTCGGCGATCCATCCCCTCGGCTACGGCTCGCCGTTCTTCCAAACGTTAGGTTTGGAGAAGTATGGCCTGGAATGGGTCCACCCGGAAGCCGCGCTGGCTCATCCCTTTGACGACAGCCCGCCCGCGCTTCTGTACCAGTCGGTCGAAGCGACAGCGGCAACGCTTGGCAAAGATGCTGACAATTACCGCCGTTTGATGGCCCCTTTGGTGCCAAACTGGGCCGAGCTTTCCGTCACTCTGCGCGAGCCGCTGCGGCTGGCCCGCTACCCGTTTGGCCTCGCTCGGTTCGGCCTCCGCGCCGTGCTGTCGTCGCAAATGCTGACCGAATTTGCGTTCACTGGAG
The DNA here is from genome assembly GCA_043786835.1 of Armatimonadota bacterium. Lineage (GTDB taxonomy): Bacteria > Armatimonadota > Armatimonadia > Armatimonadales > Capsulimonadaceae > JANXMY01. The sequence goes on from JAYVVR010000479.1 coordinate 1,793, forward strand.
GCCGGGCGAAAGGCTTCTTTTCGGGCATGGCCGCTCACTCCATGCTGCCGCTGACCCAGTCCCCAAGCGGCGCATTCGGCATGGCGCTGGGCCTCGCGGGTCACGGGGTTGGCTGGCCCTTCCCGCGCGGCGGCTCCCAGCGGATTACCGATGCTTTAGTTGCGCACCTGAAATCGCTTGGCGGCGAAGTCGAAGTCGGCCACACGGTCAAGACGCTGGCCGAGCTGCCGCCCTCGCGGCTCGTGTTCGGCGACATCACGCCCCGTCAGCTTATCAGCATTGCGGGAGACACGCTCCCAAACGGTTATCGCGAGCAGCTCAGTCGGTATCGCTACGGCATGGGCGCGTTCAAGCTTGACTGGGCTTTGGACGGTCCAATCCCCTGGAAGTCGCCCGAAGTCGCAAAGGCCGGAACTGTCCATCTTGGCGGAACCCGCGCCGAGTTGACCGCGTCGGAACACGCCGCCGCGAATGGCGAAATCTGCGATAAACCGTACATCTTATTAGCCCAGCAAAGCCTCTTCGATGACACCCGCGCCCCGGCAGGAAGACATACCGTCTGGGGCTACTGCCATGTCCCAAACGGCAGCACCGTGGACATGACCGAGCGTATCGAGAACCAGATAGAGCGCTTTGCGCCCGGATTCAAAGACCGCATTCTCGCCAAAAACGTCATGGACCCGGCCGCGATGGAGCGCTACTCCGCCAACTACATCGGCGGCGACATCAACGGCGGCGTTCAGGACTGGGCGCAGCTTTTCACCCGTCCCCTCCCCCGCTGGACCCCCTGGTCCACCCCTGTTCCCGGCCTCTACCTTTGCTCCTCGTCCACCCCTCCCGGCGGCGGCGTCCACGGCATGTGCGGCTACTACGCCGCCCTGGCCGCACTGGCTCACGACAGGATTGGAGCAAACTAAGCAGGCTTTTGTCGATTTAGCCCCGCTCTCTGCCTCATCCTATCCCAAGATGCTTTGCCCATTTCTATAAACTCGTTCAGCGTGAAACTCCTGCCTGTTCCATCGGTGACAGCGAACGACTCAGCATCTATGACGATTTCAGTCAGATCATCCTCCAAAGCAATTAGCATGACTATACTGGCTTCGCTTTGAAACAGTTGAGCATTCTGAAGATAAATGATGCGTTTGGAGCTGAGCACTTCTTTCTCAAACAGTGCCCAATCCGTTGAACTCCAACGCCCCTTCGACCAATGCTCCTCCCATAATTTCTGATTCGCGACCGAGCCGATTTCCGAAGTCTCAACGAACTCAGGCTTGTAACTTTGATGGGTTTGCACCCGCACGGCGTTTACTGCTTCAAACTGGAGGGTGAATTCAGTATTTTCGGGCCGGTGAAATATATTTAATCCAAGCTTGATAGTCCGCGCTGTAATGCTCGACGTGACGCTTTTAAGTTCGGCATCATGGAGTGTGTACCAAAGATCAATCGCTTCTGTGCCTTCTGGCAGTTTCTTGAAGTCCATATGAATTAGCTCTTCACCTTCCCGTTGCGGGAGGGTATCCGCACGCGGATTACTGCGTATCGGCGAGGGACGAGCCGGGGTAGGTCATTCTCTCCGCCCCCACATAAATCGTCATTCCCGTGTCGCGCAGAAATCCGACCAATGTTTGATGATTGGCTTCGGCAAGCTCCGCCGCGAGTGAAGACGCTGCCGAGACGGAGCAGACGACGGGAATGCGGGCCATCAGGGCTTTTTGGGTGATCTCGAAACTGGCCCGGCCACTGACAAGTAAAATCAAAGGCTCGGGATTGGCCCAAGGCAGCCAGCCTTGCTCGACGCCGTAGCCAATCGCTTTGTCGGTCGCGTTGTGACGCCCAATGTCTTCGTAGACACAGAGGCACTCGCCGGACGCGGTGAACAGGCCGACGGCATGGAGACCGCCTGTAGACTTAAATAGCTGCTGACGGCGGCGGAGAGTGTGCGGCATCTCGAGCAGAGTTTCTGTGCTGAGGCTGCCCGCAATAGGCAAGGGCAGCGGGAAGGTCTGCATGGCGACGGCATCGAGTGCCGCTTTGCCGCAGAGGCCGCAGCTTGTGCCGGCCATGAGTGTCCGCTGCCAAAGCCGCTCGGCGGCGGGCTGTTTGGTCAGGCGTACCGTGACAATATTCGGGATTTCGGTTTCGGCGGCTTCCCCAACATCGCAGTAGCGGATTTGGCCGATGTCGGCGTTTGAGCTAATCACGCCTTCGGTGAGCAGCAAGCCACGTGTGAGGGCAAAGTCGTCGCCGGGCGTTCGCATGGTGACGGTGAAGCGCTCGCTTCCCAAACGGATTTCCAGCGGCTCTTCGACAACCAGCGTGTCGTCTAGTATCGTAAAAGAGCCATCGCGCAGGCGCGTGACGGCTCTTGTTTTGGTCGCCTGTGCGAGACTTGGCATTTGATGACATATCTCCATAGAAATTCGCGGAAGCGGATGGGAATCGAACCCACCCCCCGCGTAATGCGGGACACTGGTTTTGAAGACCAGGGAGGCCACCAGACCTCGAACACTTCCATGTCTAAGAATCCCCCCAGCCCCCAATAATGGGGGAGCCTGACCGGAACGAGAGCAGTCTATCCTAACTACTCTGACTCCCCCATTATTGGGGGCTGGGGGGATTTCTAATCGTCGGCCGCGCAGATCACTTCGACATAGCTGCCGCCTGACGCCGCAACGGAACCGACCACGAATGCCGCGACGCCACTAGCAGCCAGGGCAGAGCGCAGTGCTTCTATTTTGTCCCCAGCCACCGACAGTAGTAAACCCCCGGACGTTTGCGGGTCGAACAGCAGCTCCCCTAAGGCCGGGTCTAAGGCCGACGGCAGCGAGACATGACCGCCGAAATGAGCCTTGTTTCGCCCGGTCCCACCCGGTCCAATCCCCCGCCGGGCAAGTTCCAGTGCCCCCGGCAAAAGCGGCACTTTCTCGGCGTTAATCTGCGCCGTCGTTCCCGACGCCCGCATCATTTGAGTCAGATGACCCATGAGGCTGAAGCCGGTCACATCTGTGCAGGCATTCGGCCCGACCGACGCCGCCGCGTCCCGTGCCGATCTGTTCAGCTTCCGCATGGTTTCCAGAGCCGCATCTACCGATTCGGCCGACGCCATTCTCTGCTTGATCCCGGTTGTGATGACACCGACGCCGATATGTTTGGTCAGGATAAGTGTGTCGCCTGCCTTGGAACCGTCATTGCTCCAAATGTGGTTGGGGTGAATAGTGCCGGTCACCGACAAGCCAAACTTGATTTCCGGATCGTCCACTGTATGTCCGCCCATGAGTGCGACCCCCGCCTCCCGGCACTTCGCCAGGCCGCCGCGCAGAATGGAGTTTAGGATGCCTAGGTCAAGGCTTGCCGGAAAGCAGGTGATGTTCAGGGCCGTCAGCGGCACCCCGCCCATCGCGTAGACATCCGACAGTGCGTTCGCCGCGGCAATCTCGCCGAATAGGTACGGATCGTCTACCATCGGTGGGAAGAAATCCACAGTCTGCACCAGGGCCTGCGTGTCGCTGAGTTTGTAAACCCCGGCGTCGTCAAGCGTCCCAAACCCGACCAGCACATTCGGGTCCTTCGGGACATCGGTAAACAGCCCATTAACGGCGGCACTGAGACTCGCCGGGCCGAGTTTCGCCGCACAGCCTGCACAGGATACCATTTCCGTCAGTCGCAGTGCTTCATCCATTTTTGCTTGTCCCGTTCCAGAACCGCAAGTCGCCGTCGCGCCGGGTCACACCGAGGCTATCTAAATATTCCAGCAGCGGTATGGAAAACTTGCGCGTCGTGTTCAGTAGTTGATTAAAGTCCGACACTCGCAGTCCCTCGCTGCCTCTCAAAGCGTTCTGTAAGACCGGCCCGAGCGCGTCTATTGCTGACCGATAAAAGACCACCGGGCGGCCTCCCGTCGGGTCAGTCAGCGCAAGGAGTGTCCCAGCCTCCACGAGATAATGATACAAGGTTTTGCGCCGTCGGTCCCGATTCAGCACAGCGTCAAGCTCCGGCGGCTTCAGGCCGCCTTCCCGAAACGCGTCTTCGATCTCCCTGACAATCTCGCGCTCAATCGGCGAGAGTGCCGCTTCCGGCGAGTAACCGGCGGTCCGCACCAGGCCGCCGACTGTTTCTAGCGTCAGCGTCAAAGCGTCCAGCAATGCCGTGTACGCCGCAGGTTTCAGCATCGGCGGCAGAGTTCGGCGCAGCTCTTCCGACGGCATCCCGCGCCGCGTCGGGTGCTTTGCGTGAAACCGCCCAACAGCCTCGCTGATTTGCACTGCGATTGCATCAAAAACGTCTTGATGCAGCACAAGCGATGGTGAACAAACGACCACTGGCGGCGTGTCCAGCATTGGAAGCTCATGCGAGCCGACATCAAAACCAAGCGGCTTCGGGTCCCGTCCCGCCGCCCCTGCTTCGGCCAGCTTCGTCAAAAAGCGCTCACCTTCCGCGCCATGCGCCAGCGTCTCAATGTGGCGAATCAACGCGTTGTCGTCGCGGGTATGCTTCAGCGGGTATGGGTCGGTAATCACGCCGCCGCCAATTGTTTCCGTGGGGGATAACAGCCGCACGACAAACGGCTCCCCCCAGGCAACCGCCGTGGCTGCGCCGAGACGCATCTGCACAAAGCATGTCTCGCCGGGCGCGATCTCGCTCTGTCCCAGTGGGTACAACCGTGCCAGCACTTCCGCGGTTCCGTGATGCAAAACAACCGCCGCCCCGCGCTTCAAGGGCTTCGCGGCAGACGCCAGCAGCGACAGCTCGGCGTCCACAATGCACGTAGAGCGCAAAACGCCGACTGTCGCCAGCGTATCGCCATGCGTCAGCTCGTCTTTTTTGACGCCCCGCAGGTTTACCGCCGTGCGCCAGCCGGGAAACGCGGTCGTCACCGGCTGCCCATGTACCTGGAGACCGCGTACTTCGGCTTTAAGGCCGCCCGGCAAAATCTCGACTGTCTGCCCAGTGCTAAGCGTGCCGCGTCGGAGCGTTCCCGTCACAATTGTTCCCTGCCCGGTCAGCGTAAACACCCGGTCAATCGGCAGCAAAAAGTAGGGATACTCCTTTGGCGCTTCCGCGTTTACAAGCTGTCCGGCAAGGACGTCTCGCAGCGCGTTCATCCCCTCGCCGGTCTGCGCCGAAACGAACAGCAGCGGGGTGGCCGCCAAGAACGTGTCCGCGAGAAACAGTCGAAGTTCTTCAACAATACGTCCGCGCTCGATGTCATCAGTCCCCAAGTCACTTTTCGTGACGGCGACAATACCGCGCTTGACCCCCAGCAGCCCCATGAGTGCGACATGCTCCACTGTCTGCGGCTTGATACGCTCATTGGCGGCAATCACCAAAAGCGCCGTGTCAATCCCAGTTGCCCCGGCAATCATGGTTTTGACGAACTTTTCATGGCCCGGCACATCAATAAAGTCAATCTCGCCGCCGGGCAGGGTGAGATGCGCGAAGCCCAGCACAATGGTCATGCCCCGCGCCTGCTCTTCAGGCAGCCGGTCGGTTTCGGTGCCCGTCAGAGCACGAACCAGCGCCGTCTTGCCGTGGTCAATATGGCCCGCCACCCCGACAGTCAAATGCTTCATGGTCTCTGTTGAAATGCTCGCACAATCAGCTTAAATTCGTCGTCGCGCACTGTCCGCACGTCTAAAGTCAGCCAGCCGTCAGCTAATGCGCCCATGACCGGCGGGTCGGCCCGGCGCAAACTCTCGGCAAGCTGTTCGACGCTGCGGCACTCGCTTCTCACTTGAACAATCTTCGATGGCAGCGGCAC